>SDZP01000072.1 GCA_004144935.1 Caulobacteraceae bacterium
GTGGGGGTCATGGCGGCGATTCCTCTTGTCGCAACAAGATGCTCGCTTTCCCCACGGGCGCCTCAAGGATTGTCTTTCCAACGACCCTGGGAGGAGCCCGAAGATGGCCGAGGACACTGTTACATACGCGGTCGAGGACCACGTCGCGATCATCACCCTCAATCGCCCCGAGCAGCGCAACGCCCTGAACTGGGACGCCTATGCCAAGCTGGAGGCCTATCTGCGCAAGGCGGTGACCGATCCGGAGGCCCGCTGCGTGATCGTCACGGGGGCCGATCCCGCCTTCTGCAGCGGCGACGACGTGCGCGAGATCATGGCCGGGCCCAAAGCGGTGTCGGCCGATACGACGCCGGTGGTGCGCCACAGGCCGACGCCGGCGGCGATGGCGGCGCTGGAGTGCGACAAGCCGCTGATCGCGGCGGTGAACGGGGCGGCGGTGGGCTGGGGCATGGAGCTGGCCCTCTATGCCGACATCCGCATCTGTTCGGAAAAGGCGAAGTTCGCCGAGCTGTTCATCAAGCGGGGGCTGGTCTGCGACGTCGGCGGCTTCTACCGGCTGCCGGCCATCGTCGGGCCGGCCAAGGCGGCGGAGCTGCTGTTCACCGGCGACGTCATCGACGCCGCCGAGGCCCTGCGGATCGGCCTGGTCAGCGAGGTGACGCCGCACGACCAGCTGATGGTGCGGACAAAAGCCCTGGCGGCGCGGATCGCGGTCAACCCGCCGCTGGCCCTACGCTACATGAAGGAGGGCCTGCGGCGCGGGACCTACGGCGATCCGCGCGAGCTGGGCGGCTGGGCCATCGAGACGATCCGGGCGCTGATGAAGACCGAGGATCACAAGGAGGGGGTGGCCAGCTTCCTGGAGAAGCGGCCGCCGGTGTTCAAGGGGACATAAGCCGCCTAGGCTCAAGTCAACGGGAGGCGACATTGGACGGCACACCCCTGCCCTATTCGGCCGACGGTGCGGCCATGATCGGAAGGCTATTCGAGCCGGCGGGAATCGGCGCGGCGCCGCTTGTCCTGGTCGCCCACGAATCTCCGGGCATCACCGAGCACACCCTGCAGGCCGCCAGGCGAATGGCCGACAAGGGCTTCCTGGCGTTGGCGGTCGACTATCAGGGCGGCGGTCAGGTGGTCACCGACCGTGACGAGGTAATGCGCCGCTACGCCCGGTTCATGAGCGACCCGGCCTTCATCCGGGCGCGTATGGGAGCGGCGCTGGCCGCGCTGAAGGCGCATCCCAGGGCCGACGCATCACGAGTGGCGGCCATCGGCTTCTGCTACGGCGGGACGGCAGCGTTGGAACTAGCCCGGAGCGGCGAGGACCTGAAATGCGTCGTCGGCTTCCATTCGGGGCTGGGCACGGCGCGGCCGGAGGATGCAGCCGCGATCAAGGGCAAGGTGATGGTCTGCATCGGCGCCGACGACCCCGTCATCCCGGCCGAGCAGCGAACGGCCTTCGAGGCAGAGATGCGGGCGGGCGGCGTCGACTGGCGATTGAACCTGTACGGCGGCACTGGGCACAGCTTCACGAACCCCGAAGCGGATGGATGGAGGATGCCGGGGTTCGCGTTTCACCGGCAAAACAATGACCGAGCATTGCAGGCGCTGGACGAGCTGTTCGACGAGGTCTTCGGCCGGGTTCGGATGATACCAGCAGGCTATATGTTCAGGCGTCTTGGGCCGCCGCCGCCGCCCTTTTTGAGCGGCCTGCTCATTCGACGGGTTTGCAGCGCGACCTGCGTTGGTGGTGAGGATTTGGTCGACCTGTACGCATCCTGGTCGCACAACAGCTTCTGCCTGGCCAACAGCCCCGAGCAGCTGATGGCGTTGGCCGGGCAGCAGGGCCGCGATCCAGCCGACGGGACCATCCTCTATTTCGAAGCCTACGAGCAGGAAGTGATCACTGGAGGGCAGATCGAAGCCCCCCTTGAATGGGGCCCAATCACCAGCTCTACCGGGAACGCGGCCGAGGTATCGCTACCCGCTCGGGCTGTGTTTCTAGGCTTCGATGTCGTTGTATACGGCGACACGCTGGAGCACTCGCCTCTGTCATGCCAGGAAGTAGCCCGCGAGGTCGCGGTGAACGAGCATTGCCTGATCGACCGCTTCGAGGCGGCGAAAGCTGCGATCGATGCCGGGGCCTTCTTCAACTGCAAGGAAGGGGCGTATCGAATCTACGCGGTCTATGAGTTGACGACCTAACGCCCCTCCACCCACTTGCGATACCCCGCCGAGCGCAACTCACACGCCGGACAAGACCCGCAGCCATACCCCCACGGATGGCGATGCTCGCGGTCGCCGAGGTAGCAGGTGTGGGTGTCCTCGACGATGAGGTCGACCAAGGGGTTGCCGCCGAGGTCGCTGGCCAGTTTCCAGGTGGCGGCCTTGTCGATCCACATCAGCGGCGTGTCGATGACGAAGCGGCTTTCGGTGCCCAGATTCACCGCCACCTGCAGGGCCTTGATGGTGTCGTCGCGGCAGTCGGGATAGCCGCTGTAGTCCGTCTCGCAGACGCCGGTGACCAGGTGCTTGATGCCCCGCCGATAGGCGACGGCGGCGGCGAAGGTCAGGAACAGCAGATTGCGGCCGGGCACGAAGGTGTTGGGCAGGCCGGAGGCGTTGAAGGCGATCTCGGTCTCCTGGGTCATGGCCGTGTCGCCGATGGCGGCGAGGACGGAGATGTCCAGGACGTGGTCGCGGCCGAGGCGGGTGATCGCCGGGTCGTAGGTCGCCGACAGCTTGCCGAGGAAGGTCTGGCGCACCTCCAGCTCGACCTTGTGGCGCTGGCCGTAATCGAAGCCGATGGTCTCGACGCGGTCGAAGCGGGCCAGGGCCCAGGCCAGGCAGACGGCGCTGTCCTGGCCGCCGGAGAAGAGGACGAGGGCGGAGGAGGAGGTCATCCTCCCCCATAACCTCAAAACACCCGCCGATTAAGCGCCCGCGAACGCCGCCAGGTCATCGTTGAGTCTTGCCGCATGGGTGATCGGCAGACCGTGCGGGGCGCCTTCGTAAACGGCGAGCCGGGCGCCGGGAATCAGGGCGGCGGTAGGCTGGCCGGTCAGCGGCAGGGGGGCGGAGGCGTCCTTGTCGCCGTGGATGACCAGGGTGGGGACCCTGATGGCCTTCAGGTCGGGGCGGAAGTCGGTCAGGCCCGAGATCCGCGAGCAGTCGAGCATGGCCTGGCGGGAGACCTGCAGCATCAGGGCCTTGCCCCAGGCGATGGTCTCGGCCGGGGTCTGCGGCGTGAAGAAGGGGGCGGCGTTCTCGGCGATCCAGCCGGGGAAGTCGAGCAGCAGCCGCTGTCGCAGGCCCTCGAAGGCGGCGGCGGGCAGGCCGCGCGGATTGTCGTCGGTGCGCAGCAGGAAGGGCGTGGTGGCGCCGATCAGCACCAGGCCGGCGACGCGGCGGTCGCCGTGTCGGGTGAGATAGCGGGCCGCCTCGCCGGCGGCCATGGAGTGGGCGACGAGGGTGACCTTGCCCGCACCCAGGCCCGCGATGACGGCGGCGAGGTCGTCGGTCAGGTGGTCGTAGTCGTATCCGCCACCCGGGTCGCCGGAGCGGCCGTGACCGCGGCGATCGTAGGCGACGCAGCGAAAGCCCCGCTGGGTCAGGTCGGCCATCTGCACGCCCCAGAAGTCCGACGGCAGGGTCCAGCCGGCCATGAACAGCAGGGTTCCGCGCGGCGGCCCGGCGGGGCGCCAGTCGCGGACGAAGAGTTCGGCGCCGTCGCGGGTCTTCACGCGGCTGACGGGCGGCCGGCGGTCGGCGGCGTCGGCCGTGGCGGCGAAGGCGCCGGCCAGGGCGGCGGCGCTGGCGGAGGCGGCGAAGAAGGCGCGTCGGTCCATGGTTATCTCCTCAGGCCGGCGATCCGGCCTGCCCATCATCGCCAGGCGCGGAGGCGGGTCGATTACGCGACGGGTAAGGCGGAGAGGGCGCGAACGAGCGATTGCGAAACCTTGTTCGAATGGCCCAGACTTGAGCGAGGGTCAGGACGCGGCACAGCGGCCGGCCGGGAGAAGACAATGGAACCTGCCGAGCCGGACCTGGCCTTGATGGAGCGGCTCGACGCCGCCGCCTTGCTGGGCATGCAGTTGGCCGTCTGGGCGGACGTGCAGCCGGAGGCGGTCTGCGTCGTCGATCCGGATGGTACGGAGCATGCCTTTGCGCAGGTCAACGCCCGCGCCAACCTGCTCGTGCGACTGTTGCGAGCGCGGGGGTTGGCCGCCGGGGACAGCGTCGCCCTGGTCTGTTCCAACCGGGTGGAGTTCGTCGAGGTGCTGGCCGCGACCCTGCGCGGCGGCCTGCGGTTGACGCCGGTGAACTGGCACCTGTCGGCCGAGGAGATCGGCTACATCCTGCGGGACTGCGAGGCCAAGGCGGTGATCGGCGAGGCGCGGGTGGCCGCCATGCCTACCGCCGCCGAGGGCCTGGAGGCAGCGGTGAAGCTGGCCATCGGCGGGGCCATCGAGGGCTTCGAGTCCTACAGCGAGGCGATCGCCCCGTTCGACGGCGCCGACATCCCGGATCCGGTGCTCGGCAATGGCATGATGTACACCTCCGGCACCACTGGGCGGCCCAAGGGGGTGCATCGGCCGGCGCCGGTGGTGACGCCCTACGTCACCTATCTGACGCGCGGCTACGTACCCGGCCAGTCGGTGCAGATGTGCGCCGGGCCGGCCTATCACGCCGCGCCGCTGGCCTTCGACGTGCGGGCGGCGATGGGCGGCGGGGCGGCCCTGGTCTTCGTCGACAAATGGGATTCCGAGCAGGTGCTGCGGACCATCAGTGAACGAAAGGTCAGCCACTTCCATCTGGTGCCGATCATGTTCCAGCGGCTGCTGGCCCTTCCTGAGGCGGTCAAGGCCCGCTACCCCATCGACCATGTGAAGTTCATCATCCACGGCGCGGCCCCCTGCCCGCCTGAGATCAAGCGGGCGATGATCGACTGGTTCGGGCCGGTGCTGACCGAATACTACGCCGGCTCGGAGGGCGGGGCGGGCTTCCTGATCGACAGCGACGAATGGCTGAGGAAGCCCGGCAGCGTCGGCAAGCGGCCGGCCCTGCTGGCGGTGCGCATCCTCGACGAGGCGGGCAATGACCTGCCCAACGGCCAGGCCGGGGCCATCTACCAGCAGATGCCGCCGGGCGGCGGCTTCACCTATTTCAAGGACGAGGCCAAGACGCAGGCCTCGCGGGTCGGCGACTTCTTCACCATGGGCGACGTCGGCTATTTCGACGAGGACGACTACCTGTTCCTCACGGGGCGCAACGCCGAGACCATCATCTCCGGCGGGGTGAACATCTATCCCCAGGAGATCGACAACGAACTGGTCAAGCACCCCGCCGTCGCCGACAGCGCCACCATCGGCGCGCCGCACGACGAATGGGGCGAGCAGGTCAAGGCGGTCGTCCTGCTGCGGCCGGGGCATGAGCCGAGCCCGGCCCTGGCCGACGAGATCCTGGCCTTCGCCCGCGCCAGCCTGCCCAGCTTCAAGGTCCCGCGTAGCCTCGACTTCGTGGCCGAACTGCCAAGGTCGGAGGCCGGCAAGATCCAGCGCAACAAGGTGCGGGCGCCCTACTGGGAAGGCCGGGCCCGGCAGATCTGATCTCTCCATGACCGATGACGGTTGCCACCCGAGACGAAAGCTGAGCACGACCCGGTATGAGTGAGCCCCTGGACGGAGATGTGCAGCCTGTCAGCACGCCCGACGACCTTCCCACCCGGGAGGCCGCCTTCCATGCCTTCGTCGACGCCAACCTGAAGCGTAACTACATCGGCAACTTCGTGCACGGCATGCTGGGCATGACCGGCTTCCGGCTGATCAACGCGCCGACCTTCATGCCGGCCTACCTGCACCTGATCAGCGGCTCCAACACCATCGTCGGGCTGGGACTGGCGCTGCAGCAGGTCGGCGGCATCGTCTCGCCGCTCGTCGCCGGGGCGAAGATGGAGCACCGGCCGAAGATCATGCCCTCGGCGGTGGTGCTGGGCAGTCTTGGCCGGATGGCCATCCTCGGCATGGCCCTGGCCGGCTGGTTCCTGAGCGGCAACGCCCAGGTCGCCACCCTGCTGCTGTTCCTGTTCCTGTTCGGGGTGTTCATGGGGGCCCAGCGGGTGGCCTTCACCCTGCTGATGTCGAAGGTCATCCCCCTGCGCCTGCGCGGGCGGCTGCAGGCCTGGCGCAACGCCGTGGGCGGGCTGATCGCGGCGGTGCTGGCCTATGTCTCGGGCAAGTACCTGATCGAGACCAATGTCCTGGGCAACGGCTACTCCACGACCTTCGTCCTGGCCTTCCTGCTGACCAGCGCGGGACTGTGGTTCCTGCAGCAGCAGATCCGCGAGCCGGCGCCGCCGACCATCCGCGAGCCGGCCCGGATGCGCGACCGGATGAAGGACATACCCGGCCTGATTGCCGCCGACCCGGCCTATCGCTGGTTCCTGGTCGTGCAGATGCTGGCCACCTCGGCCCGGATCGCGACGCCCTTCTACATCCTGCATGTGGGGGTGACGATGCACCTCGACGGGGCGACCCTTGGGCTGCTGTCGCTGGCCTTCCTGGGGGCCGACACGGTCAGCAACATCGTCTGGGGCTATCTGGGCGACCGCTCCGGGTTTCGGGTGGTGCTGCTGCTGTCCATCGCCGGCTGGATCGCCGCGACCGTGGCGCTGATGACCCTGGCCACGCCGGTGGCGGTGTTCTTCTCCTTCTTCGGCCTCGGCGCCGCCCAGGCCGGCTACATGATGGCCAGCCAGACGATGATCCTGGAATTCGGCCACCGCGACGACCTGCCGATGCGGATCGGCATCTCGGCGACGGCCGAGGGGGTGACCGCCACCTTGGGGCCGCTGATCGGCGGGGCGGTGGCCGACCTCATGGGCTATGGCGTGGTCTTCGGCGCCTCGCTCGGCCTGCTGGGGGCGGCGCTGTTGCTGCTGGTGGTCGCCGTCCACGACCCGCGGAAGGCCAGGCCATGAGCGCTCCCCCCGTCACCGTGCTGACCGCCACGCCGGAGGAGGAGGCCGCCATCCGCCAGGCGGTGCGCACCGCCGACCCCGCGCTGATTTCGCCGGGCGCCCGGGTGGCCGGTCCAGAGCACATCGCCGGTCTGGTCGAGCTGTTGTCGGACGAGACGGTGTCGGGGCCGATCTACGACATTCCCCGCCCGATCGATGCGGGGCGGATCGGGGCCTGGGTCGCCCGGTCGCGGCGGCTGCGCGAGGCCGGCGAGGCCCTGCTGACCGTCACCCTCGACCAGAACGGCAAGGTCGCCGCCTATTCGCGTTTCACCGTCTGGCCGGAGCGGTCGTCGGCCGAGCTGGCCGGCGCCCAGCGGGCCGACCGCCAGAACAGCGGCCACGGGACCGAAGGGGCGGCGCGGTCGTTCGGCTTCATGTTCGAGGTGCTGGGGGTGCGGCTGGTGGGGCTGACCGCGGCGACCGACAACATTCGCTCGGCCCGGGTCATCGAGGCGGCCGGGTTCACGCCGATGGGCGAGCGGCTGAGCCGCCTGCCGGACGGCGGTTCGCGGCCATCACTCTATTGGGAGATGACGCGCGAGGATTGGCTGACGTCACGGCGCCTGTTCAATGTGGGCGACAACGACAAGACCTGACGGGAGAGACCCATGCGGTTCGACGGCGATTACACCATGACCATCGGCGGCAAGGGCGTCGCCGGCGCTTCCAGCTTCGATGTGCTCAACCCCGCCAACGAGCAGGTCATCGGCCAGGCGCCGGACGCCAGCCGCGAACAGCTGGACGAGGCGGTCGCCGCCGCCCGCAAGGCCTTCCCGGCCTGGGCCGCAACCCCAATCGCCAAGCGCAAGGAGCTCCTGCTGGCCATGGCCGGGGTCATCGCCGGCAACGGCGAGGAACTGAAGCGCCTGCTGACCAGCGAACAGGGCAAGCCGCATGGCGACGCCTTTGGCGACGTGATGGGCGGCGCCTTCTGGCTGCAGGCCACCGCCAGCCTCGACCTGCCGGTGACGGTGGTCGAGGACACGGCCGAGCGCCGGGGCGAGACCCGCCATGTGCCGATCGGCGTGGTCGGGGCCATCGCGCCCTGGAACTTCCCCGTCATCCTGGCCATGTTCAAGCTGGCCCCGGCCCTGCTGGCCGGCAACACGGTGGTGCTGAAGCCCTCGCCGTTCACCCCGCTGACCACCCTGAAGATCGGCGAACTGCTGCGCGAGGTGCTGCCGCCCGGCGTGCTCAACATTGTCACCGGCGGCGACGCCCTCGGCCCCTGGATGACCAGCCACCCGGGCATCGACAAGGTCAGCTTCACCGGCTCGACCCAGACCGGCCGCAAGGTGATGGAGAGCGCCGCCTCGACCCTCAAGCGGGTGACCCTGGAGCTGGGCGGCAACGACGCCGCCATCGTCATGCCCGACGTCGATGTGGCGGCGGTGGCCGAACAGCTGTTCTGGGCCGCCTTCCGCAACACCGGCCAGATCTGCATCGCCACCAAGCGGATGTACGTCCACAAGGACATCTACGAGCCGCTGAAGGAGGCGCTGGTCGCCTATGCCGCGACGGTGAAGATGGGCGACGGGGCCGAGCAGGGCACCCAGATGGGCCCGATTCAGAACAAGCTGCAGTACGCCCGGGTGCTGGACCTGATCGCCGACGCCAAGGCCAAAGGATACAAGTTCCTGGTCGGCGGGGAGACCAGCACCGCGCCCGGCTACTTCGTGCCGGTGACCATCATCGACAACCCGCCGGAAGATTCCCGCATCGTTCAGGAAGAGCAGTTCGGCCCGGTGCTGCCGCTCTTGAAGTTCGACGACCTGGACGAGGTGATCGGCCGGGCCAACGCCTCCGACTACGGCCTGGGCGGTTCGGTCTGGTCGGCGGACGAGGACAAGGCGCTGGAGATCGCCTCCCGCCTGGCGACCGGGACGGTTTGGATCAACGAGAGCCAGCACCTGTCGCCGCTGGCGGCCTTCGGCGGCCACAAGCAGTCGGGCGTCGGGGTCGAGGGGGCCCTGGAAGGCCTGCTGGAATACACCAACACCCAGACGGTGTTCGTGAAGAAGAAGGCCGTGGCGGTGGTGGTCTAGCGGCGGAGAGAGCCCTCTCTCCACCGCTCATGCCAGCGAATGCCCGGACCCATTTCGTAAGGCGCGATCTCAGGGATGAACCGTCAACCCGCTTTGGCGACGTCCTTAGAGGCAACGTTTGAGCGTTGCTCATCGAGTTAGATCGGACAGCGTCGAGCCCTACGAAATGGGCTCCGGCATTCGCCGGGGTGAGCGGATTTGGGGGGGCCTAGTCCCCCACTGACCAGGTCACCGTGACATTGGCCCGGCCGCCCGGTCCGACGCCGAACGCGTTGAGCTGTAGCCTCGCCCCTGGCGCCTTCCAGAAGGTTTCGGCATAGGGCCGGCCGTCCTTGTTCGTCCTGGTTGTCGGCGCCCCGTCGGATTTGAAACCGTTCGCTCTAGCCCAGGCGGCGATCGCGGCGGGGACGGGCTCGGCCAGGGCCGGGGGTCCGTCGAGGGCGATGGTGCAGCGGCGGGCGAACGGGGCTTCGGCCGTGGCGGCGATGGCGAAGATGTCGACGCCGGGGTCTCGGCGAACGAGCGTCCCGAAATAGTCCTTGATGCCCAGCTCGCCAGCCGCCGCCTGATAGCCCTCATAGTCCCTGCCCTTGACGTAGACCCGGCAGGCCTGGTCGAGCGCCTCGACCACGGCCGAGGCGCCGGGCGGTTCGGCGGCGACGGCCGGGGCGGCGAAGACCAGGAGGGCGAAGGGGACGATGAAAGACCGGCGCATGGCGGGGACTCCGAAAGCTGGGGCTTTCAGAGTCCGTCGCCGGCCGTGATGCGTCATCCCTGAAATCGGGGGGAGGCGGGCCCTAGAAAGTGCGGCCGATCTTCAGGCCGATGGTCCGGGGCTTGTTTGCCGTCACGTAGACCGCCCCGCCGCAGACCGCCTCGGCGCATTGGGTGAAGCGGCTGAGGTTGGCGCGCTCGTCGAACAGGTTCTTGACATAGACCTGCAGGCTCCAGTCGCCGGGGCTGAGGCCGACACTGAAGTCGAAGGTCTGCCAGGACTGCGACTTGCCGAGGATGTCGCGCTCCGCCAGGCGCAGGTCCGAATAGCTGCTGGTCTGGCCGACCCAGCTGGCCTGCATGTAGCCGTCCATGTCGGCCAGGACGAAGTCGCGGCGCAGGGTCAGGTTGCCCTTGAACTGCGGGGTCACCGGCAGTTCGGTGCCGGACGGGGCCTGGGGCGGATCGGGGGCGAGGATCGACGGGCAGTCGGTGATCGGGTTGCCCTGCGCGTCGGTGACGCCGCAGTAGTTGTCGGTCAGTTCGGTGTGGGTGTAGGCGGCGCCGCCCGACAGGGTCCAGTCGGGGGTGATGCGCCAGACCAGATCGGTCTCGACCCCGTAGATCTCGGCGTTGGCGGCGTTCTTGATCTCGGTCAGGCCGTTGGCCCCGAGGATGGAGAACTGGAAGTCCTCCCACTCCTCCAGGAAGACCGCCCCGTTCCAGCGCAGGGAGCCCTCCATCCAGCTGGTCTTCCAGCCAGCCTCGTAGTTGGTCAGGAAGTCGGACTGGTAGGGCGGCAGGGTGGCGCGGCGGTTGATGCCGCCCGGCCGGTAGCCGGTCGACCAGGTGCCGTAGACCATGCGGTCGTCGTCGATCTTCCAGGTCAGGTTGAGGCGATGGGTATAGCCGTCTTCCTCGGTCGACTTGTTGACGTTGGTGCAGGGGGCCTTGGGCGTGATCGGCGGGCCGAAACAGGCCGCCTCGCCGTTGCTGGAGTAGCCGGCCGCGAAGCCGAAGAAGCCCTTCAGGCTGTTCTCCGCCTTGAAGGCGCGAAGGCCGCCGGTGACGGTGACCGAGGGCACGATATCGAAGCTGATCTCGCCGAAGATGGCGGAGTCGGTGTCCTCGCGCTGCTGGGCGGTCAGCCAGAGGGTGTCCTCCCGCCCGGTGATGCTGATCTGCGAGCCGAGCCCGTCGATCTTGTACTGCTGCAGGATGTCGTGGACCTGGTTCTGGTAGAAGACGCCGGCCACGAAGCGCAGGCGCTGGTCGGACGGCGAGGCGATGCGCAGTTCGTGGGTCTGGCGCTCGTAGCCGTCGGTGGCGTTGATGTACTGGGTCGGGTCGATGACGTTGTTGTTGTCGTCCACCCAGGTGTAGGCATAGAGGCTGTCGTAGAAGAAGCTGTAGTCGCTGTAGTCGGACTCGGTTTCCACGTCCCGCTTCAGGTAGGAGCCGGCGTACACCACGTCGAACATGGCCAGCTTGCCCTCGACGGTCAGGGCCGCCTGGTACCACTGGTCCTCGGCCCCCTCAGGGCGGAAACGGGTCTGGGCGAGGTCGTCGACCGCCGGATTGAAGGCGAAGTTGCCGTTGCTCTCCTGCCGCTGGCCCATCAGCTGCGGGGTCAGGGTCCAGTCGTCGTTGAGGTCGATCTTCAGGGCCATGCGGGCCCCGATGGTGTCGACGTCGTTGTAGTTTTCCTCGACGAAGCGGTCATTGTTGATGGTGATGCCGGCGGTCGGATAGGTGCGGGTGGCGGCGATGTTGTCGATGTAGCCGGCGTCGTGCACGTACCAGCCGACCAGGCGGGCGGCGATGCGGTCGCTGATCGGGATGTTGACGTAGCCCTCGGCCGAATAGCCCTCGTCGCCGTGGGCGACGATGTTGGTTTCGACGTCGACGGCGCCCTCGAAGACGCCGATCTCCGGCTTGTTGGTGATGATGCGGATGGTGCCGGCCTGGGAGCTGGCGCCGTAGAGGGTGCCCTGCGGCCCGGCCAGGGCCTCGACCCGGGCGATGTCGTAGATGTGGATATCCAGGGCGCCCTGGATGGTGGTGATCGGCTGTTCGTCCAGATAGATGCCGACGCTGGGCAGGGAGCCGGAGTGGTTGCCGTCGCCGCCGCTGGCGACGCCGCGCATGTAGACGCTGCCGAAGCCGGGGCCGTTGGGGGT
>SDZP01000073.1 GCA_004144935.1 Caulobacteraceae bacterium
GGCGGTCGATCTGGACGCCGCTGGACACCACCGGCCGCTTCCAGTCGGTGAGCGACTCGCGGGTCATCGCCTTCACCTTGGAAAACGGCCGGGCGACCGGCTTCTACGACAGCATCGCCAGCCGCTATTCCAAGCGGCTGAACCTGTTCGGCAGCGACGCCTGGCTGATCTGGTCGGGCATTCTGGCCGGTCTGGCGGCGGTGGCCACCGTGGTCGGGTCCCTGCTTCGCCTGCGGCTGAACCTGCGCCAGACCACCGTGCAGGCCCGCGCCAGCCTGATCCAGACGATCCAGGCGGTGCTCTGGCTGATCATGATCGGCAGCTTTGCCCTATGGTTCGGCAAGGTGGGCGACGTGGCGGCCATCTTCTACGACTGGCCAGGGCCGCTGCTGATCATCGCCTCGTCCTGCGGTCTCATGGCGGCCATCCTCAGCGTCGTGGTGGTCATCCTGACCCCGTTCGTCTGGCAAGGCGGCCGACGGGTCGACAGCTTCACCCAGGGCCGCAAGCTGCGCTTCACCTGGACGGCGGGGGTGTTCCTGCTGCTGTCGGTGGTGCTGGCCTGCTGGGGCGCGATCTTCCCTTGGGCCAACTAGGGCCAGCGCCTGCCCGGCGTGAGGCGGATTGGCGCAGGCGTTAAGTTTTCAACAACCTTTGCCCGCCGCCCCCTTGTCGGCACGGCGCTGGCAGGACAACCCTTGTCATCAGGGACTTGGGGGTTGGGTCGTGTCAAAAGAAGACGCTTTTGCCTACGGGATCGCGGGGGCGATCACCTGGCTCGCCGTGACGGCCTTTTACGGGGCGTTCGGCGCCGGCATTCTTGAGAGCAGCTTCCTCGCCTACGCGGCCAACGCCGCCCTGGCCACCGCCGCCCTGGGGGTCGCCTTCTGCATCACCGCCCGCCTGCGCCGCACGCCGCGCGGCCGCCGCGCCTTCCCGGCCCTGGTGTTCTTCGCGCCGGGCCTGATCGGCGGCATGATCGCCATGCTGAACCTGCAGACCCTCTTCCCGCACGCCAGCCAGGGCCGCTACGGGGCCTTCCTGCTGGTCGCCTATGCGGCGGTGGCGGTGCTGTCGATGGAACGGCCCGGCAGGCGCGTCTAGGCCCGTTTGCGGACGCGGATGCTGATCCGCTCCCGCTCACCCTGCCGCCGCTCGACCAGCAGCTTCCAGACCTGGGCGTCGTCGTGGAAGGCATAGCCCTTGATGGCGTCGAGCAGGGCCTTGGCCAGGTTGTCGAGGTCCATCCACGGCGGATCGCCGGTGTAGTCCATCATGATCTCGACCGAGAACTCCCCCCAGGCCGGCCGCGACCCGCGCCAGGACTTGCGGAAGAATTCGTAGATCAGCGGCTTGTAGTAGCGGGCCTGGGTGGTCAGGCCGTCGACGACGATCTCCAGCACCCCGTCCGCCTCGCGGGCGCGAACCTTGCCATGGTGGGTCCAGTCGTCGGTCATTCGCCCTTCTAGACGCCGCGCCCCTTGCAGTCTGCCCCTCCCGCGCTAAACCCCTGCCAGCCATTTCCGACAGGGACCGCCCGATGACCACCCGCACCGAGACCGACACCTTTGGACCCATCGAGGTCGACGCCTCGCGGTACTGGGGCGCGCAGTCGCAGCGGTCGATCGGCAACTTCAAGATCGGCTGGGAAAAGCAGCCCCTGCCCGTCGTCCGGGCCCTGGGCATCGTCAAGCGCGCCGCCGCCGAGGCCAACGCCTCGCTGGGCCGCCTGCCCGCCGACATCGAGAAGGTCATCGTCGCCGCGGCCAACGAGGTCATCGAGGGCAAGCTAAACGATCACTTCCCGCTGGTCGTCTGGCAGACGGGATCGGGCACCCAGTCGAACATGAACGCCAACGAGGTGATCTCCAACCGCGCCATCGAGATGCTGGGCGGCGAGATGGGCAGCAAGAAGCCGGTCCACCCCAACGACCATGTCAACATGAGCCAGTCGTCGAACGACACCTATCCGACGGCCATGCACATCGCCGCCGCCGAACAGGTCGTCCATGACCTAATCCCGGCCCTGAAGCACCTGCACGCCGCCCTCGAGGCCAAGTCGAAGGCCTGGGCCCACATCATCAAGATCGGCCGCACCCATACCCAGGACGCCACTCCCCTGACCCTGGGCCAAGAATTCGGCGGCTATGCCCAGCAGGTCGCCAACGGCATCTACCGGATCGAACAGACCCTGCCGATGCTGATGCAGCTGGCCCAAGGCGGCACGGCCGTCGGCACCGGGCTGAACGCGCCCATCGGATTCGCCGAAAAGGTCGCCGAGCGGATCGCCGACATCACGGGCCTGGCCTTCACCACCGCCCCAAACAAGTTCGAGGCCTTGGCAGCCCATGACGCCATGGTCTTCAGCCACGGCGCGATCAACACGGTCGCCGCCAGCCTGTTCAAGATAGCCAACGACATCCGCTTCCTGGGCAGCGGCCCGCGCGCCGGCCTCGGCGAACTGAACCTGCCCGAGAACGAACCCGGCAGCTCGATCATGCCCGGCAAGGTCAACCCCACCCAGTGCGAGGCGATGACCATGGTCTGCGCCCAGGTGTTCGGCAACCAGGCGACCATGACCTTCGCCGGGGCCAGCGGCCACTTCGAGCTCAACGTCTTCAACCCGGTGATGGCCTATAACTTCCTGCAGTCGGTGCGCCTGCTCGCCGACGCGGCGGTCAGCTTCACCGACAACTGCGTGGTCGGCATCGAGCCGCGCGAGGACAACATCAAGGGAGGCCTCGACCGCAGCCTGATGCTGGTCACCGCCCTGAACGGCAAACTGGGCTACGACATCTGCGCCAAGATCGCCAAGACGGCCCACAAGAACGGGACGACCCTGCGCGAGGAGGCGGTCGGCGGCGGCTACCTGACCGACGCGGAGTTCGACGAATACATGCGGCCGGAACTGATGATCGGGCCGAACTAGCGCTTCTCGACCACCGTCTTGCCGACCGGCGCCAGGGCCAGCACCGCCAGCTGCAGGTCCTTGATGGCGAACGGGATGCCGATGATGCTGACGAACTCGAAGAAGGCCGCCACCAAGTGGCTGAGGACGATGTACCAGCCGGCGAAGACGAACCAGATGACGTTGAGCACCACGCCCATGCCGCCGGTGCCGATGTCGCTCATCCCCAGGCTCTCGCGGCTGACCACCTCCTTGCCGAACGGCCAGAAGGAGAAGCCGGCGATGCGCCAGGCGGCGGCGGTGTAGGGCAGGCCGACGATGGTGACGGCCAGGATCGCGCCGCCGAGCAGCCACAGCAGACCCGACAGCCAGCCGCCGAGAATGAACCACAGGATGTTGAGGATCAGGCGGATCATGGCAGGGTTCCACAAGTACAGGCGGGCGAGCCGGAGACCTTGATGTGGTGCAGATCATAAGGGTTGTCGAGGCGCTGCCCGAAGGTTTTGAAGCCTTGCGTACTACTCGCGCTCGGAAGGCCGCCCACCTCTCACAGGGAAATACACGACGCTGACGCGCGTGCCGGCCAATGGGCCGTGATCTTGGGCATGGCCCGCCTCTTCACCGGCTTCTGATCACCCGGTCCCGGGAACGCCGGGGCCGCGTCGGCGCTTTGCAGGGGACACCATCAATCCCGCAATGAGGAAACCCCGCCATGGGCGACAAGACCCTTCCCGACATCGCCAAGGCGATGAAGGACATCGACTTCGTGATGCTGCAGACCAAGACCGACCGCGGCCAGATCGCCGCCCGGCCGATGAGCAACAACCGCGACGTCGAGTACGACGGCGACAGCTGGTTCTTCCTGTTCGAGGATTCCCGCACCTATCAGGACATCCAGCGCGACCCCAAGGTCGGCCTCTCGCTGCAGGGCGGCAAGGGGCTGCTCGGCAAGCCGCCGATCTTCATCGCCGTCGAGGGCCAGGCCCAGATCATCCGCGACAAGTCGACCTTCGCCGAGCACTGGACCAAGGACCTCGACCGCTGGGCCAAGGACGGCGTCGACACCCCCGGGCTGGCGATGATCAAGGTCCACGCCGACCGCATCCACTACTGGGATGGCGAGGACGAGGGCGAACTCAGGGTCTGACGCGCTTCACGGCGTCCAGCACGGCGGCCAGGTCCAGATCGGCCAGGTCGTCGCGCCGGAGGATCTCGACCGGCTGATCGATGCGGATCGGCCGGGGCGCGCTTAGGCTCGGATTGCTCTCGGCCGAGAACAGCACCACCCCCGGCGCGCCGGCGGCGATGGCGATATGGGCCGGGCCGGTGTCGTTGCCGACCACCAGCGCCGCGCGGCGGGCCAGATCGGCGATGTCGCCGAAGCTGGTCTGGCCGACCAGGACCTGCGCCCGGGGCTCGATGCCCTGGATGGCGGCCGCGATGGCCGCCTCCTCCGGACCATGACCCAGCACCAGAGGCGTGATCCCCTGCTCCGCCAGCGCCCTGGCCAGGTCGCCGTAGCGGGCCGCCGGCCAGCGCTTGGCCGGTCGATGCGGCGCGCCGCCCGGGACCAGCAGGGCGAAGGGCTCGGGCGGCGACAGGGTCCCCTTGCCTGTCAGCCAGCCGATGTCCGGCGGCCCGACCGCCTCGATGCCGGCCCGGCGCAGCTGCTCGCGCTGGCTGTCCTGGACATGCAGCCGGTCGCGCTCGGGCCCGCCGTAGGCGAAGGCCGCCCCCGGGGCATTGCCCGACCACGGCGGGCGGCCGGGCCAGAGCAGCTGGAAATAGCGGACCGTACGGCCCTGGGTCTGCAGGTCGTAGACCCGGCTGAAGCGGCCCTTGCGGATGCGGCCGATCAGGCGGGCCACGGCCGCCAGGTTTCCCCAGGACGGCCGGCCGTCGGTCCAGACCTCGTCGAACCAGCCGGTGGCCCGGGCCATCGCCTCGAACGGCGGGGTGGTCAGCAGGGTTATGCGGGCGGCGGGATGATGGTCGCGGATGGCCTTCATCGGCCCGGTCGCCTGGATGAAGTCGCCGAGCGCCGAGAGCTTGATCACCAGGATCGCCTCGCTCACGCCCCTCCGCCTCCGAAGGCCGCCGCTCCCTTGTCCAGCGGCGCCAGGCGGGCCGAGACCGGCGCCGTCAGGTCGTAGACCAGCCCCTCGTTGCCGAACCGCACCTCGGCGTCGCCACCAAGATCCCGGGCCAGGCCCGCCTCGGCCAGCCGCAGCCCAAAACCCCGGCGCCGGGGCGTCGCCGTCGGCCCGCCGCGCTCGACCCAGCGCATGCGGAACAGCTCGCCCTCGAACGACAGGGTCAGGTCGACATGGCCGCCGGCGACGCTGAGCGATCCGTGGCGACGGGCGTTGTCCAGCAATTCATGCAGCGCCAGAATCAGGCTGATCGCCGTCTCGTTGGCCAGCAGGCCGGCGTCGGCGGTCAGCCGCAGCCGCCCCTCCAGCACCTCGGGCGCCGGACCGATCGCCCGGTCGAGGCATTCTTTCAGGGTCGCGCCGGTCCAGTCGTGGCTGGCCAGAACCTCGTGCGCCTGGGACAGCGCCATCAGCCGGCCGTTGAAGCCCTCGACGAAGGACTCCGGCGAGGCGGCGCCCTTCAGGGTCTGGTTGGCGATCGACAGGGTGGCGGCCAGGGTGTTTTTCACGCGATGATCGAGCTCGCGGATCAGCGCCTCGCTGCGGGCCAGGGATTGTTCCAGCGTCGACAGCAGGGCGACGTTCTCCAGCGCCGTCGCCGTCGCCCGGGCCATCATCGCCAGGCTCTCGACCTCTTCGTCGGTCGGGCGCCGGGGATGGTCCCAATAGGCGCCGATGGCGGCCAGCGGGTCGGCGGGGCGCACCGGCGTGATCACGAGGCTGCGCACGAAGGTCGGCCGATAGGCGTCCTGCGGGATGCGGGGATCGTCGCGGATCTCGGAGATGACCACCGTCTCGCGGTTCATCATCGCCCAGCCGCTCACGCAGGCCTCAAGCGGAAATCGCCGGCCCTTCCACAGCGGCCCGATCGCGTCCTCGTCCAGGTAGTGGCAGAACTCGCCGTCGCGCAGCACGAAGGTCACGCCGTGGGCGCCGCTCATCCGCCGGGCGCTGGTGCGCACCACCTCGGCGACGGTCTCGATGGTCCGCGCCCCGCTCAGCTGCTCGATGGCCTCGACCAGCACTGCGATCGGGGCTTCGCCGGCGAGGGACGTCGCGCCGATCATCGGTCAGGCGCTCCGGGTGACCGCGAAGTCGGCCAGGTCTTCCAGCGCCGTGCGCCAGTCGCCGGCCGGCATGCAGCTCAGGGCCGCCTTGGCTTCGGCCGCGAAATCATGCGCCAGGTCCAGCGTCGCCTGCCCCGCCCCGGTCAGCTTGATCAGTTCGCGGGCCCGCACGAAGTCGCTTTCATCCTGCTCGCGGCGGCCGATGGTGCGTTCCCAGAAGGCCGCCTCCTGGGCGCCGGTGGCGGCGATGGCCAGCAGCAGCGGCAGGGTGGCCTTGCCTTCGCGGAAGTCGTCGCCGGCGTTCTTGCCCAGCGCCTCGGTCGTGCCGCCGTAGTCCAGCGCGTCGTCCGACAGCTGGAAGGCGAGGCCCAGATTCATCCCATAGGTGCGCATGGCGCGGACCTGGTCCTCCGGCGCCGCGGCGCTGACCGCGCCGGCCTCCGCCGCGGCAGCGAACAGCTCGGCGGTCTTGGCGCGGATGATCTCCAGGTAGATGTCCTTGGAGAGGTTCAGGTCGTGGGCCCGGGTCAGCTGCAGCACCTCCCCCTCGCTGATCACCCCGGCGGCCTTGGCCAGGATGTCCAGCGCCCGCAGGGAGCCGGCCTCGACCATCAGCTCGAAGGCGCGGGCGAACAGGTAGTCGCCGACCAGCACGCTGGAGGGCGCGCCCCAGATCAGGTGGGCCGCCACTTTGCCCCGGCGCAGCTGGGAGGAGTCGATGACATCGTCGTGCAGCAGGGTGGCGGTGTGGATGAACTCCACCGCCGCCGCCAGCTTCAGGCAGCCGTCGGTGGTCGAGCCGGCCAGCCGCGCGGCGGCGACGGTCAGCAGCGGCCGCAGCCGCTTGCCGCCGGCGTTGATCAGATGGTCGGCCAGGGCGGGAATCACCGCCACCGGGCTCTGCATCCGGGCCGAAATCAGGGCGTTGACGCCGGCCATGTCGCCAGCGCCCAGGTCGACGAGCAGGTCGACGGACGCAGGCTGGCGTTCGACGTCGGCATTCACTGCGACCAAGCGAGCGGCTCCTTGCGACATGAGGCGCCGCCGTTGCGGGCGCCACTGGCTCGGGATAGGTCAGGACAGGGGCTGGCACAAGGCATAGCAGGCGGAATGGACCTCACCCGGGATCGGTTGCTGGACGGACGGATCGAGATCGACCAGCCGGCCCGCGGCTACCGGGCCGGGATGGACGCCGCCCTGCTGGCCGCCGCCTGCGAGGCGCGGGCCGGGGAGCGGGTGCTGGAGGCCGGCTGCGGCGTCGGCGGGGCGCTGCTGGCGGCGGCGGCGCGCCGGCCGGGCGCAAGCTTCGTCGGGGTCGAGCGCGACGGCGCCATGGCCGAGCTTGCCCGGGCTAACGCCGCCGCCAACGGCATGGCCGGGCGGACGCAGATCATTACTGGCGAGGTCGAGGCCGGCTTCAAGGCGCTGGACCTGGCCCCCTTCGACCACGCCTTCAGCAACCCGCCCTTCTTCGACGACCCGGCCGCCCTGCGCGCGCCCGACCCGGCCAAGGCCGGCGCCTGGATGGCCGATGGAGGGCTGGCGGCCTGGACCGGCTTCCTGCTCAAGGCGGCGCGCGAGGGCGGCTCGATCACCCTGATCCACCGCGCCGACCGCCTGGCCGATATTCTCGGCGCTCTGGCGCCCAAGGCCGGGTCGTTCCGCATCCGTCCGATCCAGCCCTTCGCCGACGAGCCGGCCAAGCGGGTGATGGTGCGGGCGGTGAAGACCGGCAAGGCGCCGCTGGTGCTGCTGCCGGCCCTGGTGCTGCATGCGCGCGACGGGGCCAAGCACACGGCGCAGGTCGAGGCGATCCTGCGGGGCGAGGCGGCGTTGGGTTGGTGACCTAGTCCGCGTACATCCGCAGCGCCTCAAGGCACATGCCGAACCCGGTGAGGTCATGCATCGGATCGTCGGTGACGATGACGAACAGGCGCCGCAGCTCCGCCCACAGCATGGTCGCCTCCGGCAGGCCGAGGTCCTCGATCTCGCACTCCTCGCCGTCGCGCCAGACACCGGCGTCGTCCGGCCGGGCGCCCATCCAGGCCTCGACCCGCTCGCGATACTCGGCCTCCAACTCGTCGCCGAGGTTGATCCAGCCGACCAGCGGTTTGTTCAGCCCGGCCAGGAAGCCCATCTCGAAGGTGGTCGCCGAGTCGGCCGCCGGACCGCGGAACGGCGTCAGGTTGACGATGCCGGCGTCGGCCCGCCGCAGCCGCGAGATCCGCTCGGCGTACATGGCCCGCGCCGCCAGCTCGCCCGCGTCCCGCACCTCGGCCGCCAGGGACGAAGGCTCCAGGACCGCGAAGCCTTGCTGATCGGCGATCAGCCGCTGGCGCTCCAGATGGGCGTCGGCGTCGGGATACCAGAGGTCGGGTCCGGCCAGGTACAGGGATTGAATACGGCGCATGCCGTGCAAGCTAGGGGGCCGGGGGCTCCGGCGAAAGGGCCGGATCCCTCAACCGGCCGACGGCGGAGCGAAGCAGGGCGCGCGCATACAGGCGGTGCGCGCCGCCGAGCAGGTTGAAGATCCGCGTCGCGGCCGGCCGCGGGCGGCGGGGCGCCACCACCGTCCCGAAGAGCAGCGCCGTCTCGTTCGCGCCTGCAGCGCCGGGGATGGTCATCAGCCAGGACCGGGTCAGGCCCTGGTAGTCGCAGACCAGCAGCTGGTCCGCCGTCCGGGCTTCCGTGGTCCAGGCGGCGAACCGGTCCGTCTCGCCGGTCGCCAACCGCTGCGCTTCCTCGTCGTTGGAGGGTTTGGCGACGAGCAGGGCGAGGACAAGCCGTTCCAGCTTGAAGAGCCGGGAGGTGTAGAAGGCCTCGACGAACGCCGCCTGGGTGACGTGGCCGGGGACGACGGTAGCGAAGCAGTCGGTATAGGCGCCGGTGTCGCGATAGCCCTCGATCAGGGCGCCGGATGGCAGGTCCTGGGCGACGACCCGGGTCATTACTTCTCCGGCGTGCCCGTGAAGTGGGCCGCGACCTGGGTTTCCTTTTCCGGCGGGGCGATCCGGCAGGCGGCGCCGCCGTCGGCGACCTCACAGCCTTGCCATTTGACCGTCCACTCGCCGTACGGCCCGCGCATCCCCTTGGCGGTCAGTTTGATCGGGAAGCCGCGCCGCACCCAAACCCAGCACTGGCGCACCTCATGGTCGGTGTACTTGTAGACCTCCGCCCCGCAGTTAAGGCCGGGGACATCGCCCATGACCACGGTCTTGGGCCCCAGGGCGCCGGTGACCTCGACCCGCAGGATGACGCTGTTGTCGTTGACGATCTCGACCTCGGAGACCTCGGTCTGGGCGGCGGCCGGGGCCGGGCTCGCGCCCAGGATCGCCAGCACTGACAGGCCGGCGGCAAAACGCTTCAGCACACACATCTCCCTGCGTTCGCGCCGGACCCGTCGGTCCGGCGCGGCGCAATAGGGATCAGTTACGGGCCTTGTCGACCAGTTTATTCTTTGTAATCCACGGCATCATGGCGCGCAGGCGCTCGCCGACTTCCTCGATGGGATGCTCGGCGTTGCGGCGGCGGGTGGCCTTGAAGCTGGGCTGGCCGACGGCGTTCTCGGCCATGAAGTCGCGCACGAAGCGGCCCGACTGGATGTCTTCCAGCACCTTCTTCATCTCGGCCTTGGTGTCGGCGGTGATGATGCGGGGGCCGGTGACGTACTCGCCGTACTCGGCGGTGTTGCTGATCGAGTAGTTCATGTTGGCGATGCCGCCTTCATAGATCAGGTCGACGATCAGCTTCACCTCGTGCAGGCATTCGAAATAGGCCATCTCCGGCGCATAGCCGGCCTCGACCAGGGTCTCGAAACCGGCGCGGATCAGTTCGACCACGCCGCCGCAGAGCACGGCCTGCTCGCCGAACAGGTCGGTCTCGCATTCCTCGCGGAAGTTGGTCTCGATGATCCCCGAACGGCCGCCGCCGATGGCGCTGGCGTAGGCGAGGCCCAGGTCCAGCGCGTTGCCGGTGGCGTCCTGGTGGACGGCGATCAGGCAGGGCACGCCGCCGCCCTTCTCGTATTCGCCGCGCACGGTGTGGCCGGGGCCCTTGGGGGCGACCATCAGCACGTCGATGGTCGACTTGGGCTCGATCAGGCCGAAGTGGACGTTCAGGCCGTGGGCGAACAACAGGGCCGCGCCGTCGCGGATGTTGGGGGCGATCTCGTTGGCATAGATGCCGCGCTGCAGCTCGTCGGGGGCCAGGATCATCAGCACGTCGGCCCATTGGGCGGCGTCGGCGACGCTCATCACCTTGATGCCGTCGGCCTCGACCTTCTTGGCCGTGGCCGAGTCGGGGCGCAGCGCGACCGCGATGTTGCTGGCGCCGCTGTCCTTGAGGTTAAGCGCGTGGGCCCGACCCTGGCTGCCATAGCCTACGACGGCGATCTTGCGGTCCAGGATACGGGCCAGATCAGCGTCGCGGTCGTAGTAGACGCGCATGATTATTCTCCAGGACAGTCATTTACGCCGCCCCTGCGCAACGGCAGTGCAGCAAAGCGTGGCTATCCAGCGGAATTTTGCGCGGAGGTCAAGGTTGCCTGACCGCCCGGCATACGAAAAAGGCCCCGGGGCATGCCCGGGGCCTCGATCGTCTTCCGGAGAACGTTCTACCAGAACAGGTCGTAGTAGACGCTCAGCACCCGGCCGCTCCAGATGTCGACCAGATAGGCGTCGTCGCCGACCCGGACCCACTCGCAGCCGATCGGCGGCATGGGCAGGCCATAGCTGTAGAAGTCGTTCAGGTAGTAGTTCGCGCCGTACCAGCCGTAGGGCAGGATATCGCCGTAGCGCCAGCTGTTGTTGTACCAGCCGCGCGGGTAGATGTAGGCGCTCAGGCGGAAGCGGCGGCTGGCGCGGTTTTCCCAGCGCCAGCGGTTGCTGTCGTACCAATGGCGGCCCCGGTCGCGGTTGCGGGCCTGGCGGCCCTCGCCCGGACGGCGGCCGTCCCAGCGGTCGGGCCGGCCGTCGTTGTTGCGGTCCCAGCCACCCTGGTCGTTGCCGCGGCCACCCTGGCCGCCCCGGTCGGGGCGCCCGTCGTTGTTACGATCCCAGTCGTTGCCGCGACCCGGCTGACCGCCCTGCCCGCCCCGGTCGGGACGGCCATCATTGTTGCGGTCCCAGTCACGATCGGGACGGCCGTCGTTGTTGCGGTCCCAATCCCGGTCCGGACGACCATCATTGTTGCGGTCCCAGCCGCCGTTCGGCTGGCGCGGCGGCACGACGCCGCCGTTCACCGGACCGCGCGGACCGCGACCGCCCGGCTGGGCGCCCCGGTCGGGACGGCCGTCGTTGTTGCGGTCCCAGTCGCCGCGCGGCGACTGCGGGGCGACAACGCCGCCCCGGCCTCCACGATCGCCGCGACCGGCGATGCCGGCCCGGCCGCCGCCCGGATTGCCCCGGTCAAAGCCGCTCTGGCCACCACGGACCGGAGGCTGAGCCGCCGGAGCCGCAGCCGCCGCCGGTTCCTGACGCGGCGGGCGCGCGGCCCGCTCACCACGGCCTTCGCGTTCCCCCCGCTCGGCGCGGGGTTGCTTGGCCTCGTCCTGTTGCGCCCGCGAACCACGGCCGCCTTCGCGATCCTCGCGCGGCGCCGCCATCGCGGCGGTCCCCAGCACCAGGGCCAATGCGGCGCCAGCCGCCAAAACCTTCTTCATTCCCGATCTCCAGCCCGGCTCACGTTTTGTGGCGGGCGCGATTGTCCATCGATGCGTCCAGATGCGACCTCCAACCTGAATGCCGTCTGAACGAAACGCCAGCCCCGTTAACCCTTGGATGCGGCAGCCGGTTGCGGCCCCGCCCGGCCCCGCCTTAAGAAGGGCC
>SDZP01000447.1 GCA_004144935.1 Caulobacteraceae bacterium
CCAGGCCCGTGCCCTTGCCGATCCCCTTGGTGGAGAAGAAGGGCTCGATGGCGCGGCGGCGGGTAGCCTCGTCCATGCCCACCCCGGTGTCGGCGACGGTGAGGCGGATGTAGGCGCCGGGCCGCAGGGCCGGCCGGTGGGCGGGACCGGCGGGGACGGCGTCGGCCTGTTCGAGGGCGACCGAGATGGTGAGAGTTCCGCCGCCGGGCATGGCGTCGCGGGCGTTCACCCCCAGGTTCAGCAGCGCCATCTCCAGCTGGTTGGGATCGGCCAGGGCGGCGGGCAGGCCCTCCGGCGCCTCGACCACCAGGCGGACCTGGGGCCCGGAGGTGCTGGCCACCAGCTCGGCCATGCCGGCGACCAGGCGGGAGACGTCGACGGCGGTGGCCTGCAGCGGCTGGCGGCGGGCGAAGGCCAGCAGACGCTGGACCAGGGTGCGGGCGCGGTCGGCCGACTGCAGCGCGCCGGCGATCAGCCGCTGCTCGCGCTGGCCGCCCAGGCCCTGGCGCTGGAGCATGTCGAGCGAGCCGACGATGGGGGTCAGCAGGTTGTTGAAGTCGTGGGCGACGCCGCCGGTCAGCTGGCCCATGGCCTCCATCTTCTGGCTCTGGCGCAGGGCCTCCTGGGCCTGTTCCAGCTCGGCGGCGGCCTCGCGCTCGGCGGTGACGTCGCGGCCGACGGCGTAGAAGACCTCGCCCTCCGGCACCAGCGTCCAGCTGATCCAGCGCCAGGCGCCGTCAGCGTGCAGCAGCCGGTCCTCGAAGCGGGAGATGGCCTCGCCGCGCAGGAGGGTCTGCATCATGGCCTCGACGGCGGCGTGGTCGTCGGGGTGGACCTGCTGGCTGATGTCCATGGCCAGCAGCTCGGCGGTATCGTGGCCGAGGGTGGTCTCCCAGGCCGGATTGATGGCCTTCATTCGGCCGTCGAAGCCGATGATGGCGAAGAGGTCGCGGCTCATCTCCCAGACCCGGTTGCGCTCGGCGGTCTGCTCGGCGACGCGGCGCTCGAGGGCTTGGGCGGCGGTCTTGCGGTCGTCGATATCGACCACCGAGCCGATGTAGCCGAGGTAGTCGCCGGCCTCGGTGAAGCGGGCGGCGGCGGTGTCGAGGCACCAGCGATAGACGCCGTCGGCCCGGCGGACGCGGAAGTCGATCTGGTAGTTGCGCTGCTCGGCGTTGGCCTCGAGAAAAGCCGCCTCTGCGATGGGGCGGTCCTCGGGATGCACGCAGTCGAGCCAGCCGAAGCCCTCGCCGGCCCCGGGGGTCTGGCCGGTGTACTCGTACCAACGGGCGTTGAGGTAGGTGCAGTGCCCGCTGGGGTCGGTGACCCACATCTTGACCGGGGCGTGGTCGGCCATCAGCCGGAAGCGGGCGTCGCTCTCACGCAGGGCGGCCTCGGCCGTCTTGCGGGCGGTGACATCCTGGACAAGAGCGTAGAAGCCCAGCACCTGCCCGGCGTCGTCGACACGGGGGACGTACTCGACCTCGACGTGACGGTGGCCGCCCTCCTTGTAGGGCATGACCTGTTCGAAGGTGGCGGTCTGGCCGCCCAGCGCGCGGTCCATGTGCGGGGCGACGACGGCGTAGGCCTGCGGCCCGATGACGTCGGCGACGCGGCGCCCGAGAAGGTCGCTGCGGGGGTGGGGAAACCAGGTCTCGTAGGTGCGGTTCATGAACCGGTAGCGGCGGTCGGCGTCGACGTAGGACAGCAGCACAGGCAGGTTGTCGGTAAGGGCCTGCAGCTCCTCTTCCCGCTCGGCCAGGGCGGTCTCGGCCGCGACATGGGCGGTGGTCTCGATAGCCGAGCAGAACATGCCGGCGACGGCGCCGGCCTCGTCGCGCACCGGCGAGTAGGAGAAGGTGAAGTAGGTCTGCTCGTCATAGCCGTTGCGGCGCATGGTGAGCGGCAGGTTCTCGCGGTAGCTGGCCTGGCCGGCCATGGCGGTTTCGATCAACGGCAGGATGTCGGGCCAGATTTCCGACCAGATGTCCTGGAAGCGGTTGCCGAGCGCGGCCGGATGCTTGCCGCCGAGGATCGGCGAATAGGCGTCGTTGTAGAGGAAGCCGAGCTCGGGGCCCCAGGCGACGAACATAGGGAAGTTGGAGTTGAGCATCAGCCCGACGACCGAGCGCAGGGATTGGGGCCAGTCCTGCGGCGGACCAAGCGGCGATGTCGACCAGTCGCGGGCGCGGACCAACTCGCTCGCCGTCCCGCCGCCGTCGAGAAACAGAAGATCGTCCGTCACTGTGGCCCGCCCCGGTCCCGGAAGCGCGACCAGACGCGCCGCCAACCCGTTCAACGACGATATCGGACAACGGTTCCCGCCCGGACTCCAGCGCGGACTGGACGCCGGACGGCGCGCCGTCGATGATCGGCCGTCCGTCACCCCAGGAAGCCATCATGAAGCTGTTGCCGATCGCCGCCCTCGCCCTGCTGCTGGCCGGCCCCTCGCTGGCCGCCGCGCCGCCGGCGGTGACGCTCTACGCCATGGACTGCGGGACCATCCCGGTGAAGGACGCCGATCCGTTCGCCGACGACGGCTCCTACAAGGGGGTGGCGCGGGATCTGATCGTGCCCTGCTACCTGATCCGCCATCCCGGGGGCGACCTGATCTGGGACACCGGCGTGCCGCAGGCGATCGCCGACATGCCGGGCG
>SDZP01000074.1 GCA_004144935.1 Caulobacteraceae bacterium
CCTAGATGTCGTCTTCCTCGGTCGGGCCGACCAGCAGCTCTTCCTCGATGTCGGTCGACTTGCCGCGGACCTGAGCCTCGATCTCGGCGGCCATGTCCGGGTTGTTCTTGAGGAATTCGCGGACGTTATCGCGACCCTGGCCGATGCGCTGGCTGTTCCAGGAGAACCAGCTGCCCGACTTCTCGATCACCCCGGCCTTGACGCCCAGGTCGATGATCTCGCCGAGCTTGGAGATGCCCTGGCCGTACATGATGTCGAACTCGACCTCGCGGAAGGGCGGGGCCACCTTGTTCTTGACGACCTTGACGCGAACGTTGTTGCCGATGATCTCGTCGCGCACCTTGACCGAGCCGGTGCGGCGGATGTCGAGGCGGACCGAGGCGTAGAACTTCAGGGCGTTGCCGCCCGTCGTCGTCTCGGGGCTGCCGTACATGACGCCGATCTTCATCCGGATCTGGTTGATGAAGATGACGATCGTCTTGGCCTTGTGGATCGAGCCGGTCAGCTTGCGCAGCGCCTGGCTCATCAGGCGGGCCTGCAGGCCCGGCAGGCTGTCGCCCATCTCGCCCTCGATCTCGGCGCGCGGCGTCAGCGCCGCCACGGAGTCGATGACGATGATGTCGACGGCGTTCGACCGCACCAGGGTGTCGGTGATCTCCAGCGCCTGCTCGCCGGTGTCCGGCTGCGAGACGAGAAGCTCGTCGAGGTTGACCCCCAGCTTGTGGGCGTAGGACGGGTCGAGCGCATGTTCGGCGTCGACGAAGGCGGCGGTGCCGCCGGCCTTCTGGACCTCGGCCACCACATGCAGCGCCAGGGTGGTCTTGCCCGAGCTTTCCGGACCATAGATCTCGACGATCCGCCCCTTGGGCAGGCCGCCGATGCCCAGCGCGATGTCGAGGCCGAGCGAGCCGGTGGAGACGCTCTCGATCTCCTCGATCTTGCCCTTCACGCCCAGCTTCATCACCGAGCCCTTGCCGAAGGCCCGATCAATCTGGCTCAGCGCCGCTTCGAGCGCGCGCTGCTTGTCACCGTCGTCTTTACCCACGAGCTTCAATGCCGCCTGACTAGCCATGTACTTTCCACCTTGTCCCACGATTCTCGCCGGCCCGCCCGGCGCGTTGAGGACATAAGTACATGCTTTGTTCTCGTTCGCAATATGTTCTCGTCCGGAACGGCGGATTTTTGCCGGCAGCGGGCCGCCTGGCGTTTGTTACCGTCCGGCAACGACCCCTTAAGCTCCAATCGCTAGGAAGAGGGCCGTATCCGGAGTCCCGTCTTGGCCACCTCGCCCCTCTCGCTGCTCGGCTTCGCCTTCGCCGCCGGTGACCTGCTTCTCGAGCTCGACGAGGCCGGCACGGTGCTGGAGGCCGTCGGCGCCGCCCAGTCGATGCTGGGCGTGGCCGAGGAGGCCCTGGTCGGCCGCCCGCTGACCGGCCTCTTCGACGACAGCGACACCCAGTTGCTGGGCGCCATCATCGACTGCCTGGACGAGGGCCAGAGGCGCGGCCCCGCGACCCTGCGCCTGGCCCGGTCGGGCGCTCAGGGCGCCGCCGTCACCCTGCGCAAGCTGCCCGGCAATGGCGGCCGGATCTCCTGCAGCCTGGTCGCCGCCCCGCTGCCGAAATCCCGCGGCGGCGCCGACGGCATGCATGACCGCGAGACCTTCGAGACGATCGCCCGCAGCCTGACCGAGGCCGCCCATCTGGCCGGTCGCGAACTCGAACTGGCGATGGTCGAACTGGCCGGGCTGGAGATCGCCCGCAACGACCTGCCCCCCGCCGCCGTCGAGGCGCTGGAGGCCCGGGTCGCCGGCGCCCTGCGCGCCGAAGCGGGCCCGCACGGGGCCGCCGCCCGGCTGGACGGCGACCGCTTCGCCCTGCTGCGCGAGGCCGGCGACACCCCTGACATCCTGGGCCGCCGGCTCAGCCGCGCCATCGCCGCCATCAACGGCGCGGCGCCGATCCAGGGCCGCGTGCAGTCGGTGCCGCTCGAGGTCGCCTCCCCCGGCCGCCTGGCCCGCGCCCTGCGCTATGCGCTGGACGACTTCCTGGCCGAAGGGCTGAAGGACACCCCGCCGACCTCGATGGCCGAGGCGATGAACCGCTCCGTGCGCCGCACCCTGGCCCGGGCGGGCGAACTGGGCGCGGCGGTCAGCCAGCGCCGCTTCACCCTCGCCTACCAGCCGGTCGTGCGCCTGGCCGACGGCAGCCTGCACCACCACGAGGCCCTGGTCCGCTTCGAGGACAACGCCAGCCCCTTCGCCATGGTCCGCATGGCCGAGGAGTTCGATCTGATCGAGGAGCTCGACCAGGCCGTCCTTGAACAGGCGATCCGCCGCTTGAAGGGCGACCGCTCGGGCGCCCTGCGGCTGGCGGTCAACATTTCCGGCCGCAGCATCGGCTCCAGCCCCTTCGTCGAGGGCCTGCAGCGGATGATCGCCAGGACCCCGGCCCTGGGTCAGCGGCTGATCCTGGAGATCACCGAGAGCGCCGCCATCGACGACCTGGCCCTGGCCAACCGCCACATCCAGGCCCTCCGCGCCATGGGCAGCGTCGTCTGCCTCGACGACTTCGGGTCCGGCGCCGCCTCCCTGGCCTATCTGCAGACGCTGACCGTCGACGTGGTCAAGATCGACGGCCGCTATGTGCGCGACCTGGCCGGCGGCGGCCGTGACGCCGCCCTGGTGCGTCACGTCGTCAAGCTGTGCCGCGACCTCAAGGTCCTCACCGTCGCCGAGATGGTCGAGACCCGCGAGGTCGAGCAGGCCGTGCAGGACGCCGGCGTCGACTTCGCCCAGGGCTGGTACTACGGCCGCCCCGCCGACACCCCCGGCCAGCCCCTGCGGCATGCGCCGCCGGTCAACGTCCGACGCACCGGCACCTTCGACGACTGGCGCTGACCGGCCATCAGCCGGCCTTGCGGTCCACCCAGCGCAGGGCCTCCTGCCCGCTCCAGGCCATGCTGACCCAGTACATCCGCAGCATCGCCGAGACGTGATGCCGCAGCTCCGGCGAGAAGTGGACCAGGCCCTCGTCGTCCTCGCGCATGAAGCCCGCCTCGGTCCCCACCCGCAGGATGGCCAGCACCTGCTGACGTGAGGCGCTGCAGGTCCGCGCCAGGTCCGAGATGTTCAGCCGCACCGGCCCGGCCGGCGGAAACGCCCCGCCGGTGTCGGCCGCCAGCAGCATCTGACTGAGGATGCTGATGCCCGACTTGCGGTGCGAGAACAGGCTGAGATTGTCCGGAGCGCCCGTCAGGCTCTGTTGCGTGGCCAGCATGAAGCGGCCGTTGGCGGCCATGAAGCCATCGAACACCAGGGGCTCGTCCCATCGCGCCAGCACCGCCCCGACCTCGGGCATGATCGGCAGGCAGTTGGTCAGCTCGCGGCGGAACCGGTCATGAAACAGCCGGCGTAGCTGCGCCGTCGGCCGGTAGGCCTTGGTCCGGTCGTCGCCCAGGGGCGGACCCCGCTCGATCAGGCCGACCAGCTTCAGATAGACCAGCAGCGCCCCGACCCGGCTCTGACTGGCCACGCCCCAGTCGGCCATGATCCGCGCCAGGCCGGTGCGGGTCATGGCCCCCGTCTCGGCCGTCAGCTGCATGGCCCAGAGCGCCGCCATGAAGGTGGCGATGTCGCGCAGCGTGCGGCCCAGGGCCTTCAGGTCGCCGGCCGGCGGGACCCAGGCGGCCATGGTCCGGCGGGCCGTCGCCTCGAAGGCGGGGTGCCGCCGCAGCCGCTCGAGGTTTTCCTGGCGGATGACGTCGGCGATCAGCGGGGCCAGCCGATAGTCCGGCGCCTCGGGAACCACGATGGACGGGGCAGTCGGAGTCGAGGTCTTCAAGAGCCATGCCTCGCGCCGGGGGGCTGACGGCATAGCACCGAGCTTCCGACGCCGCCAAGCCGTCGTACGCCTCACCCTGCGTCAGACCCCGCCCCGGCTGATCGAAGCCCGATCAGCCGCGGCGGGACCTCAGGCGCCGGCCTTGCCGCCCTTGGTCGTGGCGATGTAGTCGCCGACCACGTTCTCCAGCACCTTCAGCGGGGTGCCGCCGGACAGCAGCACCGCGTCGTGGAACCTGCGGATGTCGAACCGGCCGCCCAGCGCCTTGCGGGCGCGGGCCCGCTGTTCCAGGAAGGTGAGTTTGCCGACCATGTAGCTGCAGGCCTGCCCCGGCCAGACGCAGTAGCGTTCGATCTCGGTGATCGGGCCGCTCTCCTGGTCGCCGATGTTGTCGACGTAGTATTTCACCGCCTGCTCGCGGCTCCAGCCGTAGTAGTGCATGCCGCTGTCGACCACGAGCCGCACGGCGCGGAACATGGCGTCGTGGATCATGCCGGCCTCGTCGAGCGGCTTGCCCTTGTACATGCCCATCTCGACGGCCAGTTCCTCGGCGTAGAGGGCCCAGCCCTCGCTGTAGCCCGAGAAGCCGATCACCTTGCGGATCAGCGGCAGGTCGCCCGCCTCGTTGTTCAGCGCCAGCTGCAGGTGGTGGCCCGGGATCGCCTCGTGATAGGTCAGGGTCGGCAGCACGAACTTCGGCTGCTCGCCGGTGTCGCGCAGGTTGATCCAGTAGATGCCCGGCCGTTTGCCATCCAGCGACGGCGAATTGTAGTAGCCGCCCGGCGCCCCGGCCTCGATCGCCTTGGGCACCCGGCGGATCTCGACCGGCGCCTTGGGCAGCTGGCCGAAGTAGGTCGGCAGCTTCGGCATGATCTCCTTGACCTGCTCGTTCAGGCTGGCGATCAGGGCCTCCTTGCCGGCGTCGGTGTTGGGCCAGTGCTGGGCGGGATCGGCGTAGATGGCGGCATAGCGCTCGCCGACCGTGCCCTTGGTCAGGCCCGCCTTCTTCATCAGCACGTCGGCCTTGGCGCCCAGGCTCTTGACCAGGTCGAGGCCGGTCTTGTGGACCTCCTCGGGGCTGATATCGCTCGTCGTGTAGTTCTTCAGCGAGACCGCATAGTACTCCTCGCCCTTGGGCAGACGCTTCACCCCGGCGTCGTGCACGGCCTTGGGCTGCCAGCTCTTGACCAGATCCAGCTGGCGCTGCAGCGCAGGTCGGACCTTCTCGTCGTACAGGGCGGCGGCGACCTTGGCGTAGTCGCCCTTGAGGTTCTTCTCGCCCGCCCGGCGGACCAGCGAGGCGACCAGGGTGGTCTCGGTGGTCTTGGTGGCCAGGAAGGCCTCCATCTGGGTGACGGTCTTGGCCAGCACGAAGTCCGGCGGGATCACCCCCATGGCGGCGTCGCGGCGGGCGGTCTCGGCCTCGTTGTCGAGGTTGCGGCCGAAGCACTCCATCCGCGACAGATAGGCGTCAGCGTCGTCGGCGGTCTCGATGCTGTGGGCGGTGTCGAGGAAGTCGGGGGTCGACTGGTAGCTGCCGGTCAGCTGGCTCAGGGCATAGGGGGCGCCGGACCCGCCGTTGTTGTAGGCGAACTTGCGGTTGCCCTCGTCCTGCACCGACAGCACGAAGTCGACGGTGTCGTAGTTGACCGCGTCCATGCCGCTCAGCGCCTTGCGATCGATGGCCCGCAGCTCGGCCAGCTGCCTGGCGTTGGTGGCGCGGTTCTCGGCCATGGCGGTGGCGGAATTGTCGCTCAGCAGGCCCTTGCTCCACGCCATCGCCCCGGTGTCGATGCCCAGGTAGGTCGGCAGCTCCGGCGAGCGCCGCATGGCCTCCTCCATCGAGCGGTCGAACATGGCGTACATCTTGGCCGCTTCGCCGGTCGGGGCGGCGGCCCCACCCTGAGCATTGGCCAGGCGCGGCACGGCGGCCATCGCGGCCAGGGCGGTGGCGGATGCGAACAGTTCGCGGCGGTTCATCATGGATGGAAGCTCCCCAGAGCATTTGCGGCAACCGGCGCCACGCGCCGATTTGGCTTGGCCACAGGCGTAAGCCTCCGCTCCCCCGGCGGCAACGGGGCGGGCGTTAAATCGGCGTAATGGGAGGCTCGTCGACCACCGCCGCTAGGCGGACGGCCCTTCGCTGATCACCTGGGCGGGCTTGTAGCGCTCGACCAGGCTGTCCAGCTCCTGGGCGCGGGTGGCCCCGGCGACGTTCAGGCGGACGTACAGCGCCTCGGCGCCCTTGTCCCGGGCGCCCTTCCAGGCCTTGGCGGCCGACTGCAGGCTGTTGGCCGCGCCGGCGCAGATGACCTCGAGCTCACCGCCCTTATCGCGCACGCAGACGAAGTTGCCGGCCATGGCCGGCAGCTCCTCGAGTCGGGTGTTAAGCCGGAAACGGAGCGGGACACCGTCGGCCCCCAGAAGTTCGATATAGTCGTTCACGCGCTTCCTTTAGGCGTAGGCGCGTCCCATCGCCAGCACGATTGCAGGATCGTTGGTCTCTGAGGCGAAACTAAGCCGTGTTCCAACGGTTGCGCCGCAAGCTATTGGCCCATTCCGGGGCCTGGCGCGACCTCCCGCCGCGCGCCAGACGGTCACGGTGTCAGCGTCATCCCGCCCCGCTAGCTTGCCATTCGCCAAACGGCCTCTGGATCGGCAGAGACGGCGCTGCGCCCGCATCAAGCGCCCGCCACCTTCTCCCTCTCAAGCCGCGATCTGCTGCTTCACCCGCTCGGCCAGGGTCTTGATGTCGATCGGCTTGGGCAGGAAGGAGACCCCCTCCTCGCCTTCCAGCAGGTCGCTGAATTCCGCCTCGGCGTAACCGCTGATGAACATCACCGGCGCATCGCCCAGGTAGCCGCGCGCCTTCTTCAGCAGGGTCGGCCCGTCCATCCCCGGCATGATCACGTCGCTGATCAGCAGGTCGATGGTGCCCGCATGCTCGATGCACAGCTCCAGGGCTTCCTCGCCGTCGCAGGCCTCGATCACCTCGTAGCCCCGCGCCCGCAACAGCCGCGCGGCCACCCCGCGCACGGCGTCCTCGTCCTCGACGAACAGGATGCGGCCGACCCCTGACAGGTCGCGGGCCGGCTGGCGGACCGGCTTGACCGGCTCGACCACGGCGGGCGCCCCGGCGACCGGCACATGCACCGGCAGGAAGATGCGGAACACCGCCCCCTGCCCCGGCTCGCTCTCGACGTGGATCCAGCCGTCCGACTGCTTGACGATGCCATAGACGGTGGCCAGGCCCAGGCCCGTGCCCTCGCCCACCGGCTTGGTGGTGAAGAAGGGGTCGAAGATCTTGCCGACCACCTCGGCCGGAATGCCGGGACCGTCGTCGCTGACCTCGATCAGCGCCATGTCGCCCATCGGCAGGCCGTTGTAGCCGAGGTTGGCCGCCTCGACATGGGTCACCCGCGCCGTGCGGATGCGCACCACCCCGCCGCTGCCCGCCGCCCGCACCGCGTCGCGGGCGTTGACGGCCAGGTTCATCACCGCCGTCTCCAGCTGGCTCTTGTCGGCCCGCACCAGCGGCAGGTTGCGGCCATAGTCGGTGATCAGCTTGACGTCCTCGCGCAGCAGCCGGCGCAGCAGCACCTCGAACTCGCTGATCAGCTCGCCCAGCTCCAGCACCTCGCGCTGCACCGTCTGCTTGCGGCTGAAGGCCAGCAGCTTGCGCACCAGGTCGGCGGCCCGGACCCCCGTCTGGCGGATCTCGTTCAGCCCGTCATAGGACGGATCGCCCAGCGGATGGCGCTGCAGCAGCTCGTCCAGCCGCAGCTGGATGGCGGTCAGCAGGTTGTTGAAGTCGTGCGCCACGCCGCCGGCCAGCTGGCCGATGGCCTGCATCTTCTGGGCCTGGGCCAGCTGCAGCTCGATCTGCTTCTGCTCGGAGACATCGACCAGGTAGGCGGTCAGCCGGCCGCCCTGGCGATTGAGGTACAGGTGTCCGATGCGGGCGTTGTCGTGCGCCAGCCGCACCTCGAACGGTCCGGCCCGGCCCTCGGCCGCGCCCAGCCCGGCGTCGAGCCGCGAGGCCGGGGCGACCAGTTCGCCGAACACCAGCCCCGGCTTGGAGGCGCCGCCAGTGATCTCGCCCAGGGCCGTGTTGGCCTCGACGATCCGGGCGGTGAACACATCGGCCCCGTCCAGCAGCGCCGCCCCGAACGGCGAGGCGGCGGCCAGGGCGTCGAGCCCGGCCTCGTCGGCGGTCGGAATGGCCAACGCCCGGGCGCTGACCTCCGTCGGCGGCGTGGCCAGGGTGCGCACCGGCGCGAGGCGCAGGAGAAAGCGGCCCGGGCCCAGCGGCGCGACGCTCAGGTCGCGGTCGCCGTCCTTCAGCTTCAGGGCGGTGTGGGCCGAGACGCCCTGGCGGGCGCGGTTGAAGGCGCCGTACAGCCCGGCCGCCTGGCCGTTGCGCGGCAGCCGCCCGGCGCCCCCCAGCTCGGCGGTCCAATGGTCGTTGGCGGCCAGCACCTTGCCGTCCAGCCCGGCCACCGCCGCCGCCTCGGGCAGCGCCTCGACCACGGCCTCCAGCATCGGCGTATCGTCGGCCTCGCCCTGGACGCCCGAGGCCCGGAAGGCCAGCAGCCCCAGGCAGGCGACGCCGGCCAGACCGATCAGCAACAGCAGGCCGGCCAGGGTCTCGACCCCGGCCTGCAGGGCCGGATAGGCGGCGAACCCCACCGCCAGCACGAAGAACACCGCGGCCGCCCCGACCAGGGGATCGAACCGGAACGTCCTCTTCTCGCTCATGTCCGCACGGGCCATCGGGTCCTTGGAAGGCAAGGTGATCGAATCAGTCATCCGCAGAGTACTCGCATATGGAACCGGTCCCGAATCGCCGCGCGGGCGGTCATCGCAGCGTCGTCGCCCGTGCCGCCTTCTGCCCCATGACGAAGCCGATGATCCTGGCCACCGCCTGATAGTGGGCCTCCGGGATCTGCCGGTCGACCTCGGTCGTCGCGAACAGCGCCCTGGCCAGGGGGGGATCCTCGATGATCGCCACCCCGGCCTCCTCGGCCACGGCCCGGATGCGCAGCGCCAGCTCGTCGACGCCCTTGGCGACGCATTCGGGCGCCGCCGTCTCGCCCTGCACATAGCGCAGCGCCACGGCGTAGTGGGTCGGGTTCATCACCACCACCGTCGCGTTCGGCACGTTCTGCATCATCCGGCGGCGCGAGACCTCCATCTGCATCTGCTTGCGCTTGGCCTTGACGTGGGGGTCGCCGTCCGACTGCTTGTACTCGTCCTTCAGTTCCTCGCGGCTCATCCGCATCCGCTTCATGAAGCGGGCCCGCTGCCACAGCCAGTCGCCACCCGCCGTCACCAGCAGGAAGCAGAGCACGGCGAAGAACAGCGCCTTGGCCAGCGCCATGGTCGCCGGCAGCATGGCCGCGGGGTCCACCGCCGCCAGCCCCTGCAGCTCGTGGGCGTGGGGTTTCAGCACCATCCAGGCCACCGCCCCGGTCACCCCGATCTTCAGGGCGCTCTTGAGGAACTGCACCCAGCCGTCCGGCCCGAAGATGCGCTTGAAGCCCTCCAGCGGACTGACCTTCTTGAAGTCCGGCTTCATCTTCTCGGTGGTGAACAGCAGGCCGTGCTGGACGACATTGCCGGCGATCCCGGCCAGGGCGGCCGCCACCATCACCGCCATCAGCGCCGGCATCCCGGCCATGATCGCCTGCTGGGCGATGCCCACGCCGCCATTGCCCGACATGTCCATGGCGTCCGGGTGGGCGATGAAGGGCAGCAGCCGCTGGGTCATGTCGGTGGCCAGCCAGCCGCCGCCGATCAGGATCACCCCGGCCACGGCGGCCAGGCTGAACAGCTGCGGCAGGTCCGGGGTCTTGGCGACATCGCCCTTCTTGCGAGCTTCCTGCAGCTTGTGCTGTGTAGGTTCTTCTGTCTTCGAGGAGGCTTCTTCGTCGGCCATGGGATCAGCTCCCGGTCCCGGCGAAGACGCTGATCATCTCGCGGTAGCGGTTGACCCAGACCGTGCCGACGACGCCCAGGCTCAGGGCGAACAGCGACAGGCCGAAGATCACCGCCAGCGGCGAGGTGACGAAATAGATCTGGAACTGCGGCATGATTCGCCCGACCAGCCCGGCGGCCAGGTTGAAGATCAGCGAAAACACGATCACCGGCGCCGCCAGCTGGATGCCAAGCGCGAAACTGCCGGCCACCGTGCGCACCGCCAGGCTGGCGGCGTCGGTCACCGGGATGCCGGCCTTGCCCAGCGGGAACAGGTCATAGCTGTGGACCATCGCCCCGATGAACATGTGGTGCAGGTCGGTGGTCATGATCAGCACCACGCCGATCAGCGACAGGAAGGTCGCCAGGCTGGCGTTCGGCTGGCCCAGCATCGGGTTGGCGGTCTGGGCGAAGCCGAGGGTGGTCTGGATCGACACCACCTCGCCCGCCGTTGACAGGGCCGACAGGAACAGCCGCATCACCATGCCGATGGTCAGGCCGATCAGCACCTCGCGGATCACCTGCAGCCCCATGTCGCCCATGGTCGCCGGCACGAAGACGTTGCGCGCCGCCAGCGGGGCCAGCACCAGGCACATCAGCAGCGCGAAGCTCAGGCGGATGCGCGGCGGCACGCTCTGCTCGCCGATGCCGGGCAGCAGCATGACCAACGCCCCGACGCGGGCGAAGATCAGCCCCGCGGCATAGACCTGGGTGGCGGTGGCGTAGGCTTCCACGCCCCTTACATGCCGGCGATGCGGGCGGCGATATTGCGCATGAAGCCGCCCATCAAGGCCCCCATCAGCGGCAGGAAGATCAGCAGGGAGACAAAGATGGCGACGATCTTGGGCGCATAGACCAGGGTCGCTTCCTGGATCTGGGTCAGCGCCTGCATCAGCCCGATCCCCACCCCGACGATCAGCCCGACGATCAACACCGGCGCCGACAGCTGGATGGTCAGCCAGATGGCGTCGCGACCGACGTCGAGAACCTCAGCGCCGTTCATGGAAGTCCCTCACGCATGGAATCGAAACGAGCGTGAGATTTGGCGCAGTATGGTTAACGGGTGTTTACGAAGGGACCTGTCTCAAGGTCGCGGCGATCTCCGAAATCGGCCGGATCAGCAGCAGCGGGTTGTCCCTCAACGGCAAAAACTTTCGCCTAGCCCAGAACGCCGCGGCTTCCTCATCGACGGCGTTGACGATCACTGCACGTCCGCCGACCAGGGTGGCAGCCTGAACGCAGCGCTGAAGCGCGTGTCTCACCAGGCCGGCGCCGATCCCCTGCCCAGCCCAGTTCATGTCGATGGCCAACTGCCCCAACAGCAGGCAGGGGACCGGATCTGGCGGCTGTCCTGTGCGGATTGACCGCGGCAGCAGCGAAGGAATAACGGCCGTGGCGGCAAGACCGTAGTAGCCCACGACTCTCCCCTCGTCATGGACCACGACGACGGCGGTAAATCCCTTCTCCTGATTGGAGAAGGCTCGTGTCTTAAGCCAGTGATCGAGCCTGGGTTTTCCGCACGAGAACGCCGACACGTCGTGAGCGCTGGTAAGGGGTTCCGGAGCCGATAAGGCCATGGCCTATGGCTTCGGCTTATAGCCCGCTTCCCAGGGCGCCGGCCGGGAGAGGTACTCGACGAGTTCGGGGATCGGCTCCGCTGGCCCGGAAATGATTTCCATAAATTGTGCGAAGGCCTCGGGGCTCATGCGGATCAGCTGGCTTTCCATGACCACTTCCTCGGCAGCCCGCACCGCCGCGTCCCGCACAAATTCGGTCCGCGACCGCCCCCGCATTGCCGCCGCGCGATCGATCATGGCGACGTCGGCCTCCGGCAGTCGCATGGAGAGAGGATAGTCTCGACGTTTGACAGGGGCGGCCATGGTCATCTCCTAGACGTCAACCTAGATGTTGGTAGCGCAATAAGCAATACCACGCCCGATAGTCCCGTTGCGCAGCCACCCCTCCACCGACCATCCTGGCGAAAGTCAGGATCCGCCGGCTGCACCGGCGAGCGCGGGTGGGTCCTGACTTTCGTCAGGACGATCGGAGCCACTGCAGCCCGCTCACGAC
>SDZP01000448.1 GCA_004144935.1 Caulobacteraceae bacterium
GTCTCGCCGGCCACCGGTTCGACTTCGCGGCCGGCGAGACCATCCACACCGAGAGCAGCTACAAATTCGACGAGGATCGCCTGCGGGCCCTGGCCCGGGCCGGCGGCTGGGCGGTCGAGCAGCTGTGGATCGCCACCGACTATCCCTTCGCCCTGGCGCTGCTGAGCGCCTGAGACCGCAGAATCGCGGCATATGGGTTCCATCGGGGGCGGACAGCGACTAGTTTCGCCACCTTTCGAAGCGGGCTGCGTTAGGCGAACTATGGTCCATCACTATCTCGAGTTCGAACGGCCGATCGCCGAACTGGAAGGCAAGATCGAGGAGCTCTCCAAGCTCTCCGAATCGGCCGGGGCCAACTCCTTCGAGACCGAGGTCGAATCCCTGCGCGGCCGCCTCGACGACCTGCGCCGCGAGGCCTATTCGAAACTCGACCCCTGGCAGAAGACCCAGGTCGCCCGTCACCCCGAACGCCCCCATTTCGTCGACTTCCTCAGCGGGCTGATCGAGGAGTTCGTCGAGCTGCGCGGCGACCGCAAGTTCGCCGACGACCAGGCCATCCTCGGCGGCCTCGGCCGCTTCCGGGGCGTCCCGGTCCTCGTCATCGGCCAGGAAAAGGGCCACGACACCACCACCCGCCTGAAGCACAACTTCGGCATGGCGCGGCCGGAGGGCTACCGCAAGGCGGTGCGCCTGATGGACATGGCCGAGCAGTTCAACCTGCCGGTGCTCAGCTTCGTCGACACCGCCGGCGCCTATCCGGGCCTGGGCGCCGAGGAACGCGGCCAGGCCGAGGCCATCGCCCGCGGCACCGAGCGCTGCCTGACCCTGAAGACGCCGATGATCGCCACGGTCACGGGCGAAGGCATGAGCGGCGGGGCCATCGGCATCGCCGCCGCCAACCGGGTTCTGATCATGGAGCACGGCATCTATTCGGTGATCAGCCCCGAGGGCGCCGCCTCCATCCTTTGGCGCGACGGGGCCCGGGCCCGCGACGCCGCCACCCAGATGCACATCACCGCCCAGGACCTGATCAAGACCGGGGTGGTCGACCGCATCATCGACGAGCCGCCGGGCGGGGCCCACAGCGACCCGGCCGAGGCCATCCGGCTGGTCGGCGATGTCATCGACGACGAGCTGAAGCTGCTGCTGAACCTGTCCCCGGAGCAGCTGCTGGCCCAGCGGGCCGAGCGCTACTACGCCATCGGCCGCACCGCCCCGGTCTGACGCCTTGCTACCCCCCGGATTCGGGGGCGCGCTCGCTTCGCGACCGGGTCATGATCCCCCTTTCCAATGGGGAAACGTCATGCGCCTGATCACCGTCATCGCCGCCGCCGGGCTGGCCGCCGCCATTGCCGCCCCGGCGGCCGCCCAGAGCAGGTCCTGCAAGGCCTTCCGCAGCGGGCCGGGCTGGGCGGTGACCTACGTGGCCCACACCCGCGCCGACGGCAAACTGTTCGACACCGTCACCACCTACACCTACCAGGCCACGCTGCCGCCGAAGAAGCCGACCGACATCTATGAGGTCAACGTCAACATGGACCGGCTGGGCAAGCCGGCCAAGGGCGTGGTCATCCTGGAATACGGCAAGCGTCCAGACGGCGAAGCGCTCGGCAAGGTGGCGCTGTTCGCCCCGGCCTTCGCCAACCTGTCGGCGGTGGTGAAGGCCGGCTTCCTGGGGGAGCCGGACCCGGTCTTCCTCCATCGCCTCGTCCTCAAGGCCGGGCCTTCCCGCTCCACCGTCTGGAGCACCGATGCCGGCAAGATGAAGGCCCCGCCCGTCATGGACGCTGTCCAGTACGAGAACGCCCTCGCCGGCCTGGGCTCGTCGGACATCGAGGCGCTGGGCCCGGGTGGCCTGGCCGACGCCCGCAAGGCGGCCGGCATCATCACCCAGCTGGCCAGGGGCGGCCGGGTCGAAATCCAGATCATCGAGGCGGGAAAACCGGTGACCGTGGGCGGCTTCGACATAACCGACGCGGCCGCCAGGGCCGCGACGGAAGCCGCGGCGGCCGCCAAGGCCGAGGCGGACCTCAAGGTGTCAAACAGGCAATGTCTGGCCGGCTGACGGCTGATTCCATTCCCTGAACATGCTCAGCCAGTCTGGGGCCTGCAGACGTCACCAGATATGGTGATTTTTGGGAAAGTGGAATCCGCCCCAGACCCCGCTACGCATCCAATATCTGCCATTCGATACGGAATGCTCAGATTTTGCACTCAGGTTGAGTGAGCTTGTTCGCCCGATTAACCATTCGGTCACCCACGCTGGGCAGGTTGTCCCCGGGGCGGGTATAGAAATGTCAGCGCAGAGCGAAGCACAGACACCGGTGGCAGGCGACACAAGTCTCGCCATGGGAACGATCTTCAACCTGTCGCGCGCGACGGTCATGGTTGTCGACGACAACAGTTTCTCCCTGCGCCTGACCACCCAGACGCTGCTCGGGTTCGGCATCAGGACCCGCTACCTGTGCACCAACGCGCAGGCGGCGGTGGACATCCTGAAGACCCAGCCGATCGACCTCCTGATCGTCGACTGCGACATGCCCAGCCCCGACGGCTACGATCTGGTCACCTGGCTGCGGCGCTCCGCCCTCGAGCCCAACGCCTTCACCCCCACCCTGATGATCGCCGGCCACACCCGGGCCTCGCAG
>SDZP01000075.1 GCA_004144935.1 Caulobacteraceae bacterium
ATCCGGAAGAAACCCTGGTCGTCGTCGTCTCCAAGACCTTCACCACCCAGGAGACCCTGGCCAACGCCCGGGCCGCCAAGGCCTGGCTGGAGGCCAAGCTCGGGGCCGGCAAGGCCGACAGCCATCTGGCGGCGGTCAGCGCCAATCCGGCCGAGGCCGGGCGGTTCGGCATCGCCGAGGATCGTGTCTTCGCCTTCCGCGACTGGGTCGGCGGCCGGTATTCGGTGTGGTCGGCGGTGGGACTCTCCTGCGCCATCGGGCTCGGCTGGCCGGCGTTTGAGGGCCTGCTGGCCGGGGCGGCGGCGATGGACGAGCATTTCGAGGCTGCCCCGCTGGACGCCAACATGCCGGTGATGCTGGCCCTGGCCCATGTCTTCAACCGCAACGGTCTGGACCGGCCGCTGCGGGCGGTCGTGCCCTACGCCCGGCGGCTGGCGCTGTTCCCGGCCTATCTGCAGCAACTGGAGATGGAATCGAACGGCAAGCGGGTGACGCAGGACGGGGCGCCGGTGGCGCAGGCGACGGCGGCCTCGGTGTTCGGCGACGCCGGCACCAACGGCCAGCACGCCTTCTTCCAGCTGCTGCACCAGGGGACCGACATCATCCCGGTCGACTTCATTGCGCTGGCGGAGGACCACGAGGGGCCGCGCGAGCACCGCAACATGCTGCTGGCCAACGCCATCGCCCAGGCCGAGGCGCTGATGATCGGCCAGGAGAATACCAACGAGCCATATCGCCACTTTCCGGGCGACCGACCGTCCAGTTTCATCCTGCTGGAGCGGCTGACGCCGGAGACCCTGGGGGCGCTGATCGCGCTCTATGAACACAAGACCTTCGTCGAGGGGGTGCTGTGGGACATCGACAGTTTCGACCAGTGGGGGGTGGAGCTGGGCAAGGTGCTGGCGGGACGGGTGCTGCGGGAACTGGATGGCGGCGACGGGCCTGCGCATGACCCCTCGACGGCGGCGCTGATCGCCCGGCTGGGGCGGTAGGGTATCGAAGCGGCGACGCTTGGACCGTCTTCCCTCCGGTTCATGGGGAGGGGGTCAGTCCAAGTCTGACGGGTGGGCCCGTCGGATGCAGCGCGCCGGTTTCTTGAGGTTGGCGCCCTATGATCTTCGCGCCCCACCCTGGCGCCTTCGGCGCCGGTCCGTCCCCATAAAGGGGAGGGAGGGGTTCCGAGAGGTTGGCGCCTCGCTTTGTCTCCGCTATAGGCCGTCCCCGATGACGCTCCTGCCGCACCATCATGCGCACCACCACACCTTCCCGCACGGGACGGATCGGGTTCGCGCGGCCTAAAGGCAAGACGCTCCCTCCGCCCCGCCACAAGTGGATGGGGCCTACGCTCCATCCGGCCAAGACCTTCCGATGGACGCCCCGATGACCGAAGAGACCTTCCGCCCCGAAGCCCGCGCCCCTCGCGGATTCGCCGACAAGCGCGCCAGCCAGCTGCGCGCCGAGCGGCGGATCGTCGAGCAGGTGTCGGCGGTCTATGAGCGCTGGGGTTTCGAGCCGCTGGATACGGGGGCGTTCGAATATGCCGATGCGCTGGGCAAGTTCCTGCCCGACAGCGACCGGCCCAACGAAGGCGTCTTCGCCCTGCAGGACGACGACGAGCAGTGGATGGCCCTGCGCTACGACCTGACCGCGCCGCTGGCCCGGTTCGCGGCGCAGAACTGGGAGACCCTGCCCAAGCCCTACCGCCGGTATGCGTTCGGGCCGGTGTGGCGCAACGAGAAGCCGGGGCCGGGGCGGTTCCGCGAGTTCATCCAGTGCGACGCCGATACGGTGGGATCAGACCGCCCAGAAGCGGATGCCGAGATTCTCGCCATGGCAGCCCAAGGCTTCAAGAAAGCTGGACTGCTCACCAGTGATTTCCAAATCAAGTTAAGCAGCAGAAAGCTCCTAGACTCACTTCTAGATGGATTGAAGATTGTTAACAGCCGCCAACGGCTCGCCGTTCTGCGTGCAATAGACAAGCTAGACCGACTTGGAATCGCTAACGTGGAATGCCTGCTCGGCGATGGACGCCTTGATGAATCCGGAGCCTACACAAAGGGCGCGCGGCTCCCAGCCAGCAAGATCGAAAAGATATCAGAATTTCTTTGTGTCCAGAGTAAAACCCCATTGCAAACATTGGATGCTATAGCAAACATTAGAGTCAATAGCTATTCGATGATTGAATCTTTGAGAGATGTCGAGCGAATATACATGTCTTCAAGAGCGATGGGTGTTTCGGCTTCTAATCTCATAATTGATACAAGCGTAGTGAGGGGTTTGGAATACTATACCGGTGCGGTTTTTGAAGCTGAGCTAAGAAAGACCGTTGTCGACGAGCGGGGGCAAAGGATTTCCTTTGGCTCCATAGGTGGTGGGGGGCGGTATGACGATCTAGTTTCTCGATTTACTGGCAAGCCGACGCCGGCGACCGGATTTTCGTTCGGCGTGTCTAGAATGGCGTCCGCATTGCAAGCGGCTGGGAAATTGAGTGGGAAGTCCGCCGACGCCCCTGTTGTCATTGCCGTTCTGGATGAAGGCTTGATGGCCAAATACCTGCAAATCGCAGCCGAACTCCGATCAGCGAAAATTCCTTGCGAGATATACTTGGGGCGCTCCGGCATGAGACCCCAGATGAAGTATGCCGATCGGAGACAGTCGCCAGCCGTTATTCTCCTTGGAAGTGACGAGCATGACCGAGGCGAAGTTACGGTGAAGGACCTAGTTTTAGGCTCAATGTTGTCCGCCGACGTGGCTAGCAATGAGCAGTGGCGTCAAGAGCGGCCGGGTCAGTTCACTGTCCCTCGCAGCGAGATCGTTCCTCTGATCCAGATCATTCGCCGAAGGTCGAAATGAGGCTGGAGCGGACTGTTCCGAAAGAGGCTCTGGAAGCGATCCGGGCGCCCTTCGCCGGGGCCGGAACCCTGCTGGAGACGCCGGTGCTGCAGCCCCTGGCGCTGCTGCTCGACCTGGCCGGCGAGGCGATGCGGCCCCGTCTGTTCGTGGTCCAGGCCGAGGGCGGGGAGGAGGCGGCGCTGCGGCCCGATTTCACCATCCCTATCGCCCGGGCGCATATCGCCCAATCCCAGCAAGAGGGGGGCGTCGCCGACGGCCGCTATTGCTACGAGGGCAAGGCGTTCCGGGCGGCGGGCGGCTCGGCGCGGGCCGAGGAGTTCCTGCAGCTGGGCCTGGAGGTCTATGGCGGCGCCGATGCGGTGGCCGTCGACGCGGAGATCCTCAGCCGGGCCTGGAAGGCGGCGGCGGCCGGCGGGCGAAGCGACCTGACGCTGGTGCTGGGCGATGTCAGCCTGTTCGCGGCCTTGGTCGAGGACATGGGGCTGGAGCCGGCCCTGGCGGCGCGGCTGAAGCGGGCCTTCAACCGGCCGCGCCTGCTGAGCGCCGAGTTGAACCCGGTCACCGGGGCGCAGGAAGCGCCACAGAGCCGGCTGGCCGGCCTGCTCGGCGGGCTGGGCGAAAGCGAAGCGGTGGCCCTGCTGGAAGAGGTCTGGAGCTTGGCCGGCGTGTCGCCGGTCGGCGGCCGGCCGACGGCGGAGATCGCCCGGCGACTGGCCGGCCGGGGCGGCGAGGGGGCGCGGGCGCGGCTCAGCGAAGACCAGATCGGCCGGGTGCGGGCCTTCCTGTCGATCGAGGATGCGCCGGCCATCGCGCTTGGGGCGCTGGCGGGCCTGGGCGGCGCAAGGCTTGATGCGCGGCTGGGGGACTGGCGCAGGCGGCTGGCGTTGCTAACCGAGGCCGGCGTGTCGCTGGAGGGGGCCCGGTTCGGGGCCGGTTTCGGGCGGGCCTTCGGCTACTACGACGGCGCCCTGTTCGAGGTGCGCAGCGCGGCGCTGGGAGCCGATCGGCCGCTGGCGGCCGGCGGGCGCTACGACGGCCTGGTGACCCGCCTCGGCGGGAAGGCGAGCGGCGCGGCGGGCTGCATGGTCCGGCCGGCCCGGGCTTTTGTGGGAGGCGGGGAATGAGCGACGTCATTCTGGGGATTCCCTCCAAGGGTCGGCTGAAGGAACAGGTCGAGGCCTGGCTGGCCGACGCGGGGCTGAAGATCGAGGCCGACGGCGGCGAGCGCGGCTATCGCGCCCGCATCGTCGGCCTGGACGGCATCGAGGTGCGGCTGATCTCGGCCGGGGAGATCGCCAGGGCTCTGAACAGCGGCGAGGTGCACCTGGGCATCACCGGCGAGGACCTGCTGCGCGAGCAGGGCGACGATTTTGAGGCGCGGCTGCTGCTGCTGCGGGCGCTCGGCTTCGGGCGGGCCGACCTGGTGGTGGCGACGCCGCAGAGCTGGCTGGACGTCGAGACCATGGCCGACCTCGAGGAGGTGGCGCACGATCATCTGGCGAGGACGGGACGGCGCCTGCGCGTGGCGACCAAGTACGTCGCCCAGACGCGGGCCTTCTTCGCCAGGCACGGGGTGGGCGACTACCGCATCGTCGAATCGGCCGGGGCGACCGAGGGGGCCCCGGCGGCGGGGGCGGCGGAGATCGTCGTCGACATCACCACCACCGGCGCGACCCTGGCCGCCAACCACCTGGCCATCGTGCGCGACGGGGTGATCCTGAAGAGCCAGGCGCAGCTGGCGGCTGCCCTGACCGCCGACTGGAGCGGGGCGCGGCTGGAGGTGGCGCGGCGGCTGCTGTCGCTGATCGAGGCCAGGGCCCGCGCCAAGCGTACCCTGACCCTGGTCTGGCCGGCCGAGCAGGATCTTGCGGCGCGGACCGCAACGGCGGCCTTCGAGGCGCGTGGGGGGCAGGCCCGGGCCTCGGGCCTGCTGATTCCGCGCGGCGAGCTGGCGGCGGCGGGGGCGGCGCTGGAATCAGCCGGCGTCGGGCCGGTTACCGCAGCGGCGCCGGAATACGTGTTCGCGCCGGAATGTCCGCCATGGGAGCAATTGCGAGACCTTCTTAGTCAAAACTGACTCCACCGCCAAAAATGGGGTTGTTTTGACGGCTGCGTCCAATGATCAACCCTTTTTGAGCCGTTTTGCCGCAGTTTCTTGCGCGGCAAGGCGCTCAGAACCGTTGACGCGGGCAGGGAATTGTTGTCTTTTTGACTTGCGAGACAGGGAGGCCGTCAAGAGCTTCCCATCTCCGGCGTTTCGGGGAGGAAACGCCCGCTTGGATCGAGTGATCGAGGAAATGTTGGGCCCGTTGCGATTATCCCCCGCAACGGGCCCTTCGTCTTTTTGCGCGTTGGTCACAGGATTCCGACTCTTTCGTCAAAACATTCTCCGTTCAGCGCGCAGAGAAAAGGGCGGCCCGGTAGGCCGCCCTTTCCGGTCTCACACCGTTGCGGACATCACCAGATCCGCACCCGGTCTTCCGGTTTCACATAGAGCTTGTCGCCTTCCTTGACGCCGAAGGCCTCGTACCAGACGTCGATGTTCCGGATCGTGCCGTTGACGCGGTAGTAGGCCGGGCTGTGGGGATCGGTGACCACGTACTGGCGGATGGCCTCGTCGCGCATCCGGGCCCGCCAGACTTGGGCCCAGCCAAAGAAGACCCGCTGCTGGCCGGTGATGCCGTCGAGGATCGGGGCCGGCTTGCCGTTCAGGGAGACCAGATAGGCGTCGTAGGCGAGGCTGAGGCCCCCCAGGTCGCCGATGTTCTCGCCCATGGTCAGAGCGCCCTGGACCTTGGCGCCGGGCAGGGGTTCGAAGGCGCTGTACTGGGCGCCCAGGCGGTCGGCCTGGACCCTGTACTTGGCGGCGTCCTCGGCGCTCCACCAGTCGGTCAGCACCCCGTCGCCGTTGGACTTGCGGCCCTGGTCGTCGAAGCCGTGGCTGATCTCGTGGCCGATCACCCCGCCGATGCCGCCATAGTTGATGGCGTCGTCGGCGTCGGGGTCGAAGAAGGGCGCCTGCAGGATGGCGGCCGGGAAGACGATCTCGTTGTTGACGCTGCTGTAGTAGGCGTTGACCGTCTGCGGGGTCATACCCCACTCCTTCTTGTCCACCGGCTCGAACAGGCGGGCGACGTCGCGGCGCCATTCGTAGGCCTGGGCGCGGGTGGAATTGCCGTAGAGGTCGCCCCGCCTGATCTCCAGACCCGCATAGTCGCGCCACTCCTCGGGGTAGCCGATCTTGACGGTGAACTTGGCCAGCTTCTCCAGCGCCTTGACCTTGGTCTCCGGGCTCATCCAGGACAGGCCCTCGATGCGGACCTTGAGGGCGGCGCGGATGTCGTCGACCAGGTCGATCATCTTGGCCTTGGATTCCGGCGGGAAGTAGCGGGCCACATAGATGCGGCCGACGCTCTCGCCGACCATATTGTTGGTGAAGGCCACGCCCCGCTTCCAGCGCGGCCGCTGCTCGGGCTGGCCGGCCAGGGTCTTGCTGCGGAAGTCGAAGCTGGCGTCGACGAAGCGCTTCGACAGCAGGGGCGCGGCGGCGTCGGCCAGCTTGAAGGCCTGCCAGGCCTTCAGCGTCTCGATCGGCGTCTCGGCGTAGGCCTTGGCGAACTTCGGGAAGGCGGTGTTGGTGGTCAGGATGAAGCGGTCGACGCTGGCCGGCAGCTCGCTCTCGGCCAGGTAGGCGTTCCAGTCGAAGCCGGGGGTATAGGCCGCCAGTTCGGCCCGGCTCATCGGGTTGTAGGTCTTGTCGCGGTCGCGGCGTTCGGCGCGGGTCCAGCTGGCCTCGGCCAGGCGGGTCTCGAAGGCGACGATGGCCTTGGCGTTGGCTTCCGGGTTGGCCCAGCCGATCATGGTCAGCATGCGGGCGACATAGACCTGATAGGCGGCCTTCTTGTCCGCGAACTTGGCGTCCAGATAGTAGTCGCGGTCGGGCAGGCCCAGGCCGCCGCCGCCGACGGCGACCGCGTACTTCTGCGGCGCCTTGGCGTCGATGGTGATGCCGACGCCGAGCACGGCGGCGTAGTTGCGGGTCTGGCCCTTGCCCATCAAGGCGGCCATGTCCCTGTGGGTCCTGACCTTCCTGACGGCGGCCAGTTCGGGGGCCAGCGGACGGGCGTCGAGCTTTTCGAGCGCCGCCTCGTCCATGAAGCTCTTGTAGGCGTCGCCGATCTTGGCGGCGTCCCGGTCCTGCACCTTGCCGGCGGCGGTGTCGGCGATGATGGCGTTGACTCGCGCTTCCGACAGGATCGAGAGGGTGTCGAACATGCCAAAGCGGGTGCGGTCGGACGGGATCTCGGTGCGGGCGTCCCAGCCGCCGTTGGCGTATTTGTAGAAGTCGTCGCCCGGCCGGGCGGAGGGATCGCGGCCGGAGAGGTCGAAGCCCCAGGTCCCGAAGTGCGGGCTGTCCAGCGAGACCGGGGCTACGCCGCCGCCCGGCGCGGGGGTGTCGGCGAGATCGACGATCGACTGCAGCAGGCAGTCGTCGCTCAGGCAGCGGTGGTCTTCGCCGGCCTGCGCGCCGAACGCGGCGAGCGACAGGACGGCCGCGGCGGCGGCGCTCAACAGAGCTTTTTTCATGGGAATACAGAGGCCTCGGTGAAACTGCGCCGGACCATGCACCGGTTGACGCCCGGGCAACTCTTAAACTTTGTTCATGCCCCTTTTCCGCTCATCCCGGCGAAGGCCGGGATCAGCTCACCCACCGGCTCAGGCAGTTGGCGCTGTCCATGTCATATTGGAGGGATATCTGGGCCCGCTGGATCCCGGCCTTCGCCGGGATGAGCGGATCAAAAATGAAAACGGCCGGGCCCCTTGAGGGACCCGGCCGCTGTACTCTGGCGCTGGACGCGATCCTACCAGATGCGGACGCGCTTCTCGGGAGCCACGTACATCTTGTCGCCCGGCTTGACGTCGAAGGCCGCATACCAGGCGTCGACGTTCCGCAGGGTGCCGACGACGCGGTAGTAGGCCGGGCTGTGCGGGTCCGAGGCGATCTGCTGGCGCAGGGCGTCGTCGCGCAGCTTGGAGCGCCAGGCCTGGCCGAAGGCCAGGAAGAAGCGCTGGTCGCCGGTCAGGCCGTCGATGACCGGGGCCTCCTTGCCGCCGAGGCTGGTGTGGTAGGCGTCGTAGGCGATCAGGATGCCGGCCAGGTCGCCGATGTTCTCGCCCAGGGTCAAGTCGCCGTTGACCTTGGCGCCCGGCAGCGGCTCGAAGCTGGAGTAGAGGGCCGACAGGGCCCCGGTCTGGGCCTTGAACTTCTCGGAGTCGGCGGGCTGCCACCAGTTGGTCAGCGACCCGTCGGCGGCGAACTGGCTGCCCTGGTCGTCGAAGCCGTGGCTGATCTCATGGCCGATGACGGCGCCGATGGCCCCGTAGTTGACGGCCGGGTCGGCTTCCGGATCAAAGAAGGGCGGCTGCAGGATCGCGGCCGGGAAGACGATCTCGTTGAGCTGCGGATTGTAGTAGGCGTTCACCGTCTGCGGGAACATGCCCCACTCCTTCTTGTCGACCGGCTTGTGCAGCCGCCCGACCTGGTAGTCCCAGTTGAAGGCGCCGGCCCGCTCGATGTTTCCGTAGAGGTCGTCGTTGCGGATGACGAGCTTGGAGTAGTCGCGCCATTCGTCGGGGTAGCCGACCTTGACCGTGAAGGAGGCGGCCTTGGCGAGGGCCTTCTGCTTGGTCTCGGGGCTCATCCAGGTGAGGCGTTCGATGCGGGCCTTCATGGCCACCAGCAGGTTGCCGACCAGGGCCTCCATCTTGGCCTTCGACTCGGCCGGGAAGTAGGCCTCGACATAGAGCTTGCCGACCGCCTCGCCGAGGGTGTTGCCGGTCAGGCCGACGCCGCGCTTCCAGCGGGCGCGCTGCTCGGGCTGGCCGGACAGGGTCTTGGAGCGGAAGTTGAAGTTGGCGTCGGCGAAGGCCTTGCTCAGGTAGGGGCTGGCCTGGTCGGTGATGTGGAAGGCTTCCCAGGCCTGCAGCGTCTCGATCGGGGTGGCCTTGTAGATGGCGGCGATCTTCGGGAAGGCGCTCTTTTCACCGACGATGATGTTCTGCTCGGCGCCCAGGTTGGCGGCGGCGAGATAGTCCTTCCAGTTGAACTCGGGGGTCAGCTTCTGCAGGTCCGCGACGGTCATCGGGTTGACCGAGGCGACCGGGTCGCGCTGCTGCACCTTGGTCCAGCTGGCTTCGGCGACCTTGGTCTCGAAGGCGACGATGGCGTCGGCGTTGGCGGCCGGGTTGGCCCAGCCGGCCAGGGTCAGCATCTGGGCGACATAGTCGCGGTAGGCGGTCTTCTTGGCCGCGAACTGTTCGGTCAGGTAGTAGTCGCGGTCGGGCAGGCCGAGACCCGACTGGCCGACATAGACGGCGTACTTGGTCGGGTCCTTGGCTTCCGGCCCGATGCCGACGCCGAACACCCCGATGCCGAAGCGGCCCTGGGTGGTTCCTTGCAGGGCGGCCAGCTGGTCATGGGTGCTGGCGGCCTTGACCTTCGCCAGGTCGCCGGCCAGCGGCTTGGCGCCGAGGGTCTCGAGGCGGGCCTCGTCCATGAAGCTGTTGTAGAGGCCGCCGATCTGCTGGGCTTCGCCGGCGGCGTTCGGCGTCTTCGAAGCCGTCTCGATGATGGCGCGGCTGCGGGCGTCGCTGAGTTCACGCAGCTGGCCCGAGGCGCCCCAGGAGGAACGGTCGGCCGGGATGGTCAACTTGTCGACGTAGGTTCCGTTGGCATAGCGGAAGAAGTCGTCGCCGGGCTTGGTGGTCAGGTCGCGGCCCGCCAGGTCGAAGCCCCAGGTCCCCATGCGGGGCGCCTTGGCGAGGTCGGCGGCGGAAGCGGGGGCGGAGGCGTCGGCGGCGAGGACAGCGGTGCTGACACCGGCGATCGACAGGGTCGCGACAGCGGCGGCCGCAAGCAGAAGGCGTTTCATGGGACAGTGGGGTCCTGTGTTTCGAAGGTGGCGGACCATGCTCCCGCGCGGGCGCGCGCGTCTGTTAAACTTTCGTCATGAAAGGCCGCTGTCGGGGCAGGATCGAGCGCCGTTGCGGGGTGAAACGTGGTTAATCGCGTCTTAACGCCACGGCCTCAGGTTATCCCCATGCGCCGCCTCGCCGTTCTCTTCATCGCCCTGCTGCTGGCCAGTCCGGCCGGGGCCCAGGGCGGCCGGTTGCGCCAGGTCGCGGCGCCCACCGCCGCTCAGGCCGGACTGCGTGGGGCCGAACCCAGGGCCGAGGAGCCGGCGCCGGAGCCGCCGCAGCTGGATTTCTCCGTCCAGGGCCGCCCGACCGGCCTGCCGGCCGGCCTGGCCTTCACCCGGCCGCTGGCCAGCACCGCCACCGGCCCGGTCGGCGGCCGCAACGCCAGCCAGTGCCGCACCGCCTGCGCCCAGAGCCGCTACTTCTGCCTGGCCGAGGCGGAGGAAGAGACCTGCAGTCCGCAATGGGCGCGCTGCGTCGCCGGCTGCAGCTAGCCCTTCGGTCTTCGCCGGGCGGGCCTGACTTCACCCAACGTCACGGTTGACGCCAGCGTCAACCGATATAGCGTCACCTGAACAACGATAACTCAGGGAAGAGACGCCATGACCGGCCCGACAACCAGCAAGGCGCTGCCCAAGGCCTGCATCATCGGCGCGGGCTGTTCGGGGTTCACCACGGCCAAGCGGCTGAAGGACGCGGGCGTCCCCTACGACTGCTTCGAGATCTCCGACGAGGTCGGCGGCAACTGGTACTACAAGAACCCCAACGGCATGTCGGCCTGCTACGAGAGCCTGCATATCGACACCTCCAAGTGGCGGCTGGCGTTCGAGGAATATCCGGTCCCGGCCGACTGGCCGGACTTCCCCCACCACGCCCAGCTGCATCAGTATTTCAAGGACTACGTCGACCACTTCGGCCTGCGCGAGACCATCACCTTCAACACCGCGGTGACGAAGGCGCAGCGGCGGGAGGACGGGGTCTGGCAGGTCTCGCTGTCGACGGGCGAGACGCGGCTCTACGACGTGCTGTTCGTCTGCAACGGCCACCACTGGAGCCCGCGCATCCCCGACTATCCGGGGGAATTCGACGGCCCGGCCTTCCACAGCCACGCCTATTTCGACCCCTTCGATCCGGTCGACATGCGCGGCAAGAACATCGTGGTGGTCGGCATGGGCAACTCGGCGATGGACGTCGCCAGCGAGCTGTCGCAGCGGCCGATCGCCAAGAACCTGTGGGTCTCGGCCCGGCGCGGGGTCTGGGTGCTGCCCAAGTACATGAACGGCAAGCCGGCCGACAAAAGCGCCATGCCGGCCTGGATGCCGCGCAAGCTGGGCCAGGCCATGGCCCGCAACGTCATCAAGAAGACGCTGGGCAGGATGGAGGACTACGGCCTGCCCAAGCCCGACCACGAGCCGCTGTCGGCCCACCCCAGCGTCAGCGGCGAGTTCCTGACCCGGGCCGGCTGCGGCGACATCAAGTTCAAGCCGGCGATCAAGGCGCTGGAAGGCAAAAACGTGCGCTTCGAGGACGACAGCGTCGAGCAGGTGGACGCCATCGTCTTCGCCACCGGCTACGACATGAAGTTCCCCTTCTTCGACGACCCGGACCTGCTGCCCGACGCCGAGCACCGCTTCCCGCTCTACAAACGGATGATGAAGCCGGGCATCGACAACCTGTTCTTCATGGGCCTGGCCCAGCCGCTGCCGACCCTGGTCAATTTCGCCGAACAGCAGAGCAAGCTGGCCGCCGCCTACCTGACCGGCCGCTACCGGCCGCCGGCGAAGGCGGAGATGGAGGCGGTGACGGCCAAGGACGAGGAATTCTACCTCGGCGGCTACTACAAGGCCGCGCGCCACACGATCCAGGTCGACTTCAACCACTATGTGGTCGATCTCGCCAAGGAGGTCGCCAAGGGCGAGCAGCGGGCGCGGGCCGCGGGCTATGCCCTGCCGGTGGCGGCGCGGGCGCGGGAAAGTTCCTCCTCCGTCGCGTATCGGCGGGGGAGGGGGACCGCCGCCGAAGGCGGTGGTGGA
>SDZP01000449.1 GCA_004144935.1 Caulobacteraceae bacterium
GACCAACTCCGCCGTGAGACCAGGCGACGTCGCGGGTCCTGAAACGGGAGAGCCGTCGAGATAGACCTCCCCAGGTCGGGAGGGAGGATTTCTGATTCACTCTCCACCGCTTCACCCCGCTACCCTCCCCGCAAAACATCAAGGGAGCCCGCCATGAAAGCCGCCGTCTATTACGAGAACGGTCCGCCGTCCGTCCTGAAATATGAGGACGTCCCCGACCCCGTCTGCCATCCCAAGGGTGTCGTCATTCGGGTCGAGGCCATCAGCATCGAGGGCGGCGACACCCTCAATCGCTTCGGCGGCGCGCTGGTGAATCACCCGCACGTGGTCGGCTACCAGGCCGCCGGCGAGATCATCGAGATCGGCGCCGAGGTGACGCACCTGCGTCTCGGCCAGAAGGTCGCCACCGTCGACGGCTTCGGCAGCCATGCCGAGCTGCGCGCCGTGCCGGCCCGCAACTGCTGGGTCATCCCGGACGGCTTCGACGTCAAGCAGGCCTCGGCCATTCCCGTGACCTTCGGCACCGCCCACGACTGCCTGTTCGAGTTCGGCCGCCTGCAGGCCGGCGAAACCGTGCTGGTCCAGGCGGGGGCCAGCGGCGTCGGCCTGGCGGCGATCCAGCTGGCCAAGCGAGCAGGGGCGCGGGTGTTGGCCACGGCCTCCAGCGACGCGCGACTGGAGAAGCTTAAGGCCTGGGGCCTCGATCACGGCATCAACTACCAGGCCGAGAGCGTGCCCGAGGCGGTCATGCGCCTGACCGACAAGAAGGGCGTCAACCTGGTGGTCGACAGCGTCGGCGGCTCCACTCTCAAGGGCTCCCTGGCCAGCCTCGGCTACCGCGGCCGGGTCTCGATGGTCGGCAACGCCGGGCGGGAGCCGATGGTGGTCGACGTTTCCAGCCTGATGGGCGGCAACCGCTCGCTCAGCGGCGTCTTCCTGGGCGCCGAGATCATGACCGACCGGGCCCATGACATGATCCAGACGCTGATCGAGGACTGCGCGCGCGGCGAGCTGTCGGTGGTCATCGACACGGTCTTCCCGCTGTCCGACGCGGCCGGCGCCCATGCCTACATCGAGAGCCGGCAGGCGGTGGGCCGGGTGGTGATGGTTCCGTGACGGCGGGCCGCGGGCTTTGCACGGCCGTGGCGGTCGCCGCCACGGGCCTCGGCCTTGCGGCCTGCGATGGGGTCCGGGCCTGCGATCCTCGCAGCGCCGCTTACCGGGCGTTTCTGCAGGAGAAACCGGACCTTCCACGCCCGGCGCGGGTAAGCTTGAAGGATATCGGCAAATACGTTCGAGTGACGTCCCTGCCCCTGGAAGGGGAAGGGACGATCAGTCTGCGGGTTGATATCCGTGAGTCCGACTGCAAGCCGATGGGCGTCGTCGCCGTCAAGTGATCCGGCTTGACCGCCGCCGCGTCACCTTCTGCCGACTGCGCTCAAACAAGGGGAGCAACACCATGACCGCGCCGACGCCATTCACTGTTGACTGGAGTGAAGCCGAAGTCGCCGATGTCCTGCGCCGCGTCCGGGAATACCCCTTCCCGATCGCCCCCATCGAGGGCGGCTGGGGCTGCGGGACCGATCCGCAGTTCCTGCGCGAGCTCTGCGCGCACTGGACGGACGCCTACGACTGGCGCGCCGCCGTCGACGACCTCAACCGCTTCGCGCAGTTCACCGCCCGGGTCGAGGACTTCGACCTTCACTTCATCCACCTCGTCGGCGAGGCCGGCGGCAAGCGGCCCCTGCTGCTGAGCCACGGCTGGCCGGGCAGCCACTACGAGTTCTGGGGCGCCGCCGAGCGCCTGGCCTTCCCCTCCCGCTTCGGCGGCAGGGCCGAAGACGCCTTCGATGTCGTCATCCCCTCCCTCCCCGGCTTCGGCTTCTCCTCCAAGCCGGCCCGTCCCTTCGGCCAGCGCGCCACGGCGCGGCTGTTCAACACCCTGATGACGCAGGTGCTCGGCTACGACACCTACCTGGCCCAGGGCGGCGACTGGGGCGCCCTGGTGACCAGCTGGCTCGGCCACGACCACGGGGCCCACGCCCGCGCCATCCACCTCAACATGATCGGTCTGCGCCCCTTCGGCTCGCCGCAGGGCCAGGACGAGATCGACTGGATCGTCCGCACGGGCGCGGCCGGCGACATGATGGGCGCCTACCTGCGCCTGCAGGTCTCCAAGCCGCAGTCCGTCGCCTGGCTGGGGGCCGGCAACCCGGTCGGCCAGGCCGCCTGGATCGTCGAACGCTTCCACGACTGGGCCGACCTGCGCAGCAAGCCCTTCACCGACGTCTTCAGCCTGGATCAGCTGCTGACCAACGTCATGATCTACGTGATGACCGGCAGCTTCACGACCGGGGCCTGGTACTACCGCGCCCTGATCGAGGAGGGCGGCATCGTCCTGCCCGAAGGCCAGCGCTGCGAAACCCCCACCGCCTTCGCCAACTTCCCCGGCGAGGCGCTCTACTCGGCGCCGCCGAAGAGCTGGGCCGACCGCGCCTACAAGATCGTCCGCTGGCGGGACATGCCCAGAGGCGGCCACTTCGCGGCGATGGAGGAGCCGGAGCTGTTCGTCGACGAGGTCCGGGCTTGGGGGCGCGAGGTCTAGGCTTCGACCGCCTCAGGGCTGGTGACGCCAAAGCGCC
>SDZP01000076.1 GCA_004144935.1 Caulobacteraceae bacterium
TAGCGGATCGAGGCCGACAGCCCGTCGATCTTGGGCTCGGCGGTATAGGCGATCGGCGTCTCGTCCAGTTTCAGGAACCGCCGGATGCGGGCGTCGAACTCCAGCGCGTCCTCGTCGGAGAAGGCGTTGTCGAGGCTGAGCATCGGCGTGCCGTGCGTCACCGGCGAGAACTGCTCGGCGCGCGGCGCGCCGACCCGGGTCGACGGCGAGTTCTCGCGGATCAGGTGCGGAAAGCGGTCCTCGATGTCGAGATTGCGCCGCTTCAGGGCGTCGTACTCGGCGTCGCTGATCGTCGGCGCGTCGTCCTGGTGATAGGCCAGGTCATGCCGGGTCAGCTCGTCGGCTAGCCGGGTCAGTTCCTCGACGGCTTCGGCTTCGGTCAGGTCGGCGACGGGAGTCATGGGAAGGTTTGTAGCGTCGCGGCACGACGCTTCAACGGTTTCCTTCTCCTGCTTGCCGGGAGAAGGATCGAGATCAGGCCTCGATCAGCGCCCGCGCCGCCGCCCGGGCTTCGGGCGTGATCGCGGCCCCCGACAGCATGCGCGCGATCTCTTCCTCGCGGGCCTCCGGCGCCAGCGGCTCGACCGCCGTGCGCAGCCTGTCGCCATCCCCCGCCTTGGCGATCCGCCAGTGGGCGTCGCCCCGCGCCGCCACCTGCGGGGAGTGGGTCACGACCAGCACCTGGGCCCCCGCTGCCAGCCGCTTCAGCCGCAGGCCCACCGCGTCGGCCACGGCGCCGCCGACACCCTGGTCGACCTCGTCGAAGATCATCAGCGGCTGGGCGCCCTCGTCCCGCCCGGCCAGCGCCGCCTTCAGGGCCAGGGCAAAGCGGGCCAGCTCCCCGCCCGAGGCGATGGCTTCCAGCGGCCCGAAGGGGGCGCCGGGGTTGGTGCTGATCTCGAAGGCCACGCGGTCGAGCCCGGACGGCCCGGCGCGCTCGTCGGCCAGCGGATCCACCGCCACCTGGAACCGCGCCTTCTCCAGTTTCAGCGGGCCCAGCTCGGCCATCACCGCGGCGGCCAGCCGGTCGCCGGCCGCCCGGCGCTCGGTCGACAGCCGGCGGGCGGCAGTGAAATAGCCGTCGCGGGCCCAGTCCTCGGCGGCCTCGGCCTCCTTGAGGGCTTCGCTGTTGCTTTCGATGGCGGCCAGGTCCTTGGCGAACCGCACCCGCAGGTCCGGCAGGTCCTCGACGGCGCAGGACAGCTTGCGGGCCATGGCGCGCAGAGCGAACAGGCGTTCCTCGGCCTGCTCCAGCCGCTGCGGGTCCAGTTCGAAGGCGTCGGCGGCCGCGTCGATGGCGGCGCTGGCTTCCTGCGCTTCGTTGACGGCCCGGTCGATGATCTCCTGGGCGGCGGTCAGCCGGGTCAGGGCCGCGCCGCCATCGCCGGCCCCGGCCTGCACGGCCCGCTCGCGCGCCCGCTCCAGAGCCCGGAAGGCCTGCGCCAGCCGGTTGCCGATCTGGCCGCCCTCGATGGCGTCGCGGGCGGCGGCGATGTCGGCCAGGGCCTTCTCGGCGGCGCCCAGCAGGGCCCGCTCCTCGGCCAGCTCGGTCTCCTCGCCGAGACGCGGCGCCAGCTGGTCCAGCTCCGACAGCCGCAGGGTGATTTCCTCGACCTCGGCGGCGGCCTTGTCGGCCGTCTCGCGCAGGCCCCGCAGGGCCTCCCGCGCCGACCGCCAGCCGCTCCAGGCCCCCGACACCGCTTCGCTCGACACCTGGCCGTAGGCGTCGAGCAGACGGCCATGGGTGCGGGCGTCCAGCAGGCCGACGGTCTCATGCTGGCCATGCACCTCGAGCAGCAGGCCGCCGATCTCCTTCAGCGTGGCGACGCTGGTCGCCTGGTCGTTGACGAAGGCCCGGCTGCGGCCATCGGCCGACAGCTGGCGGCGCAGCACCAGGTCCTCATAGGGCGAATAGTCGAGGCCCTTGTCTTCCAGCATGCCCCAGACGGCATGGTCGGACGGCAGGGCGAACATGGCGGTCGCCGCCGCCTGGGCCGCGCCCCTCCGCACCAGCCCGGCGTCGGCGCGGGCGCCGGTGGCCAGGCCCAGGGCATCGAGGATGATCGACTTGCCCGCGCCGGTCTCGCCGGTCAGGGCCGTGAGGCCCGGGCCGAAGTTGAGGTCGAGCTGCTCGATCAGCACGACGTCGCGGATGGTGAGGCCGATCAGCATGCGATCAGGATCGTCTCGAATCAGGTCCGGTCAAAGCCCCGCGTGACGCGAGGCCTCCCGGACCATAGCAGGAGAACGGGACGAGAACAAACCCGCCCGTCGAAACCGCGTCAGGGGATCGGCGGAGTCACCGTCTCGCCGCCAGGGTTGGCGGTCGGGGGCGGCGGCTCGGTGCCCGGCGGCGTGACCGGCGGCTGCGGCTCGGGCGTCTCGATCGGCGCGCCGGGGGCGGCCGGCGACGGGGCCGGCGCATTGACCTCGGCCGGCGGCGCGGGCGCGGCGCTCTCGGCGGGCGGCGGCAGGGCGCGGCGCTTGCCGGTTCCCGTCATCCGCTGCAGCAGGCTGCGCTTGGAGCCGGGGGTCAGCGGGGCGACGGCCGGCTGCAGACCCTTGTTGGTCAGCAGGCTGTAGGCCTCGCCGTACCAAGGGTCGTCGCGGAAATTGTAGCCCAGCATGCCGCCGGTGCGCTCGGCCTCACCGACCAGCCCGACCGTCAGGTAGGCCTCGACCAGGCGGTAGAGGGCTTCGGGGGCGTGGCTGGTGGTCTGGTACTTGTCGATCACCGAGCGGAAGCGGCCGATAGCGGCGATGGTCTGGCCCTCACGGAGGTACCAGCGCCCGACCTCCATCTCCTTGCCGGCCAGCTGGTCGTAGACCATGTCCAGCTTGTACTGGGCGTCGATGGCGTACTCGCTCTTGGGGAAGCGCAGCTGCACGTCCTTGAGGGCGACCAGGGCCTGTTCGGTGGCGGCCTGATCGCGGCCGACGTCGACGATCTGTTCGAAGTAGCAGATGGCCTTCAGGTAGTAGGCGTAGGGCGTCGAGGGATTGCCCGGGTAGAGGTTGATGAAGCGGTCGGCGTTCTCGATCGCGTCGGCGTAGTTGTTGGCCTGGTAGTTGGCGTAGGCGGTCATCAGGATCGCCCGGCGGGACCATTCCGAATAGGGGTGCTGGCGCTCCACCTCCTCGAAGTAGGCGATGGCGTCGGCCCAGCGCCGGCTGTCCAGCCGGTCGGCGCCGGTGGCGTAGAGCAGTTCGACCGGACGTTCGATATAGGCCAGACGCGGCTTGGGTTTTTCGCGCGCGCAGCCGGTAGCGACCAGGGCCGCCGCGACGGCGGCGACGAAGATGGCCTTACGGCTCCAGGAAAGAGGCAGCACGAACCCTCACAATCGTAATCCAACGCGGGCGCCCCCGCGCCGTTGGAAGAGGTATCTACACCACGCGAGGGCGGGCGCAAATGTGGCGAATGGGGGTGAGCCCGCGGAGTTTTAGACCGCTTGAGCCAGTTCCTGCGTCCAGGTGCGGACGCGCCAGGCCGTCGGATTGGCCAGCAGGGCGCGGACGACCATGTTGTTCAGGCCGTGGCCGGCGTAGAGGCCTTCGAAACGGCCCAGGATCGGCATGCCCAGAACATAGAGGTCGCCGACCGCGTCGAGCGCCTTGTGGCGCACGAATTCGTCCGGGCGGCGCAGGCCTTCCGGGTTGAGGATGCGGTCGCCGTCGAGGACGACGGCGTTGTCCATCGACCCGCCGCGGGCCAGGCCGATGGCGCGCAGGGCCTCGACTTCGCGCACGAAGCCAAAGGTGCGGCACTCGGCCAGTTCCTCGCGGAACGACTCTTCGTCGACGACCAGGTCGACGCGCTGGGTGCCGATCGGGGCGGCGTCGAACTTGATCTCGAAGGCGACCTCGAACTGCTCGGCCGGGCTCAGGCTGGCGCGCTTGTCGCCCTCGAAGACTTCGACGGTGTCTAAGATCTCGATGTAGCGGCGGGCCGCTTCCTGGCGGCGGCGGCCGACCCGGTCGAGGATTTCGATGAAGGGCTGCGAGGAGCCGTCGAGGATCGGCAGTTCCGGGCCGTCCAACTCGACGACGGCGTTGTCGACGCTGAGGGCGGCCAGGGCGGCCATCAGGTGTTCGATGGTCGAGACCGTGACGCCGGCGGCGTTGCCGATGACGGTGCCCAGCTGGGTCTTGACCACAGCCTCGCCGGACACGCGCACGGCGTTGTCGCGGTCGCGCACGTCGGTGCGGATGAAGACGATGCCGGCGTCCGGCGCGGCCGGGCGGATCGACACGCGGACGTGCTCACCGGTGTGCAGGCCCAGGCCCGCGAAGATCGCGGGGCCGCCGACCGTGTGCTGATGGTATGCCGAAACGGACAAGACCGACCTTTAGACTGTTGCTGCGCGACCGGATTGATCGCATCACGCCCCGTCGTCCTTGTAGGCGGCTCTTCGCAATGCAGCAAAGCAAGAGGTGTTTCGGATTGTTACGCGGCGAACCCGCTGAATTCGCTTGCGATTCAAGCCGTCCGAGACGGCCTTGAATCGTCAGCCAAGAGCCCTTTTCAAGGCCGGCATCGTCGCCTTCACGGCCATCGACAACGGCGCCGGCAGATCGTCCAGGGCAAACCAGTCCATGCCCTCGTGCTTGTGGGGCTCGCGGTTGACGGCTTCGCCCGTGAAGCTTGTCGCCAGGTAGGTCGGCGCGACCCAGTGTTCCGGCACGTCGGGATAGATCTGGTCGGTGACGCACAGCAGCCGCAGGTCCCCCAGCACCAGCCCCGTCTCCTCCGCCACCTCGCGACGCAGGCCCTCTTCGATCGGCTCCAGGAAGTCGACCTTGCCGCCCGGGATGCTCCAGCACCCGGCGTCCGGCTCGCGCAGGCGGCGGAACAGCAGCAGGCGGCCCTCGTTGACGATGCAGGCGCCGACGCCCAGCCTTGGTTCGCGCATGGCGCCCTCCCTCGCGAGTCTCGAGACCCGCGAGGGCATACCAGCAACCGTGGAGGCCCGGCCATGACGACGCGGCGTTTCTTCCTGTCCTCGGCCGCCACCGCCGGGACCTTCGGCCTGCTGGCCGGTCCCGTCGCCGCCGAAGACGCGCCGCCATCGCCCAACGACAAGGCCCGCGACATCATCCGCGACGCCCGCAAGATCGTCGCGCCCAAGGGCATCGAGGAGCTGCGGCAGGTCACCCTCGGCGGCGTGCCGCAGTGGATCGCGGTGCGCGGCCGCGACCGCCGAAACCCCATCCTGCTCTTCATCCACGGCGGCCCCGGTGCGCCGGAAATGCCCGTCAGCTGGCTCTACCAGAGCCCGTGGGAGGACTTCTTCACGGTCGTGCAGTGGGATCAGCGGATGGCCGGCAAGTCGGTGACCGGCACGGACCAGGCCGCCATCCTGAAGACGATCGGCATCGAGCGGATGACCGCCGACGGCGAAGACCTGGTCGCCCATCTGCGCGAGCAGTACGGCAAGCGGAAGATCTTCGTCCTCGGCCACAGCTGGGGCACGGTGATCGGCCTCAACCTGGCCCGCCGCCGACCCGACTGGCTGCACGCCTACATCGGCATGGGCCAGATGATCTACTGGCCCGACAACGAGCGGGTCGGCTACGAGTTCGCCCTGCGCGAGGCGCGGGCGGACAACAATGCCGAAGCGATCAGGGCGCTGGAGGCCATTGCGCCCTACCCGACCGCCGAGGGCGTGGTGACCTTCGACCAGGTGATCGTCCAGCGGACCTGGGTCATCCACTACGGCGGGCTGACGGCGGGCCGCCGAGACTTCGACTACGATCTCAACGCCCGTCGCATCGCCCCGGAATATACCGACCAGGACCTCAAGGAGAGCAGCAACAACGGCGTCAACCTGGTCAAGCTCCTGCCGGACCTGCTGAAGCTCGACTTCCGCCCGGTGACCAGGCTGGATTGCCCGGTCCTCCTGTTCTGCGGCCGGCGTGACTACCAGACACCCTCGCAGGTCTCCGCCGCCTGGCTGAAGACCGTGAAGGCCCCAAAGAAGGCCATCGTCTGGTTCGAGCACTCGGCCCACATGATGCACATCGAACAGCCGGGGCGGATGCTGATGCACCTGGTCGACGACGTCCGCCCGCTGGCCGGCGACGATGTGGCGCCGGACGACCGGCCGGGAGTCTGAGCCCCAAAACGAAAAGGCCCCGGCGGATGCCGGGGCCTTTCCAATCTGTCATCGCGGCTGGCTAGTTGGCCAAGCGGCGCAGGAAGGACGGGATTTCCAGATCGTCGCCCTCCTCTTCGTGGGCGACGTCCTCGACCGGCTGCGGGGCGGCGCGGCCGCCACCGCCGAAGGCCTGGCGGGCCTGGGGCGGCGGGGATTGTTCGTAGGCCGCGGGCTGACGGCGACCGCCGAACAGGCTCATCCAGCCCGTCTTGCGCTCTTCGCGGGGCTCGTAGTGCGGGTCCATGGCGAAGCCGTCGTCGGCCGGCGACTCGTCGACCAGCGGATCGACGATCAGCGTACGCTGCTGCGGCTGGGCCACGGCGGCGGTGCGGATCTCCGGCTGGCGAACCGGCTCGTCGAACAGGCCGAAGTCCGAAGACGGGGCAGGCTCGGGCTCGGCGATGGCGGGACCAGCGATGGTCACCGGTTCCGGCCGGGCGGGCTCGGCTTCGGCGACGGGGGCCGGCTGGCTCCAGTACTGGGCGGCCGGCTCTGGCACGACGGCGACGACGGGCTCGGGCCGGGCGACGGGCGCCGGCTCCGGGGCGCGCATGTCACCGGCGATCAGCGGCTTGGCGCCGGTGTTGCGGGTGCGGCTGGGCTCGATGGCCGCCATCGAGGCGCCGTCCATGCCGGTGGCGACCACCGAGACGCGGATGACGCCTTCGAGGTTCGGATCGAAGGCGGCGCCGAAGATGACGTTGGCGTCCTGGTCGACCTGTTCGGTGATGGCGTTGGCGGCCTCGTCGACTTCCAGCAGGGTCATGTCCAGACCGCCGGTGACGTTGACCAGCACGGCCTTGGCGCCCTTGAGCGACACTTCGTCGAGCAGCGGGTTGGCGATGGCGTTCTGGGCGGCCATCAGGGCGCGGTCCTCGCCGGTCGCCTCGCCGGTGCCCATCATCGCCTTGCCCATCTCGGTCATCACCGTGCGGACGTCGGCGAAGTCGAGGTTGATCAGGCCGGGCAGGACCATCAGGTCGGTGATCGAGCGGACGCCCGAGTGCAGGACTTGGTCGGCCATTCCGAAGGCCTCCGCGAAGGTGGTCTTCTCGTTGGCGATGCGGAACAGGTTCTGGTTCGGAATGACGATCAGGGTGTCGACGTAGCGCTGCAGCTCGGCGATCCCCGCGTCGGCCAGGCGCATGCGGTGGCGGCCTTCGAAGTGGAAGGGCTTGGTCACGACCCCGACGGTCAGGATGCCCCGCTCGCGGGCGCATTTGGCGATGATCGGCGCGGCCCCGGTACCGGTGCCGCCGCCCATGCCGGCGGTGATGAAGACCATGTGGGCGCCGTCGAGATGCTCGCCGATCTCGACGGTGCTCTCCTCGGCGGCGCTCATGCCGACTTCCGGATGGGCGCCGGCGCCGAGGCCCTGCGTCACCTGGACGCCGAGCTGGATGCGCAGCGAGGTCTTGGAGAAGGCAAGCTGTTGCGCGTCTGTGTTCGCGACGACGAACTCTACGCCCTCGAGGCCGGCCTCGATCATGTTGTTGACGGCATTGCCGCCGGCGCCGCCGACTCCGAAGACCACGATGCGCGGCTTCAGTTCGGTGGTTTGAGGAGCGTAAAGCTTCATAGTCTTGGACCCCGCGTCCTGGTGAAGTCGATGGCCACGGCACACAGCGACCACCCGCTGATATGCCTTACGACCCGTTAACTAGACGGCCGCCATCGTTAATCGGCGGTTAATTCGATTACCGTGAGTCGGCGCATGAGCCAGCCGTGAACTGAGGAAATATGTTGCGACATAAGGGCTTGCGCGAATCGCGACGGCTCGTCGCAGCTATCAACAGTTGTGGGTGACGCCGCGTTTTCGGGGATAGTTGAGTCCGAAGTGAGTCATCTGGATGCAAAACGGCCGCCCCGGACGGGGCGGCCGATTCACTTGTGGCGCTGCTGTGCGGCCTAGAGGTTATCGCGCAGCCAGCTCAGCGTCTTGACGATGCCCGAGGCGTTCGGGTCGACCGGCGCGCGAGGCTTCTTGATGGTGGCCAGCAGCTTGGAGGACACCGCCTCGCGGGGCCCGAAGGCGGCGCGGTGCAGGATGCCGGCGGCGGCGCAGAAGGCGGGGCCGGTGACGGCGTCGGCCAGGTGCGGCACCCGGCGCGGACGGCCCAGGCGCACCGGGCGGTCGAACACCCGGACGGCGACTTCACGCACCCCGGCCAGCTGGCTGGCGCCGCCGGTGAGGATGACGCTGGCGCCGGGCTCGATCATCACGCCGGCGTTCTTGAGGCGGTCGCGCAGCAGTTCGAGGGTCTCCTCGACGCGCGGGGCGATGATGCCCTTCAGCAGGCTGCGGGGGGCGATGACCGGGCCGGCGCCGGGGTCGTCGCCGCGCGGCGGGGCCTCGATCATCTCGCGGTCCTCGTTGGCCGAGGCGATGGCGCTGCCGTGCAGGGTCTTGATGCGTTCGGCTCCGGCGCGGCTGGTCGACAGGCCGCGGGCGATGTCCTGGGTCACATGCTCGCCGCCGACCGGCAGGCTGTCGATGTGGATCAGGCTGCCGTTGGCGAACACCGCCGCCGAGGTGGAGCCGCCGCCCATGTCGATGCAGACACAGCCCAGCTCCATCTCGTCCTCTTCCAGCGCCGCCAGGGCCGAGACGAACGGCGCGGCCACCACGCCCTCGAACTCCAGGTGGGCGCGCTCGACGCAGTGGCTGAGGGTCTGGAAGGTGTTCTCGGCGATGGAGACGACCAGCAGCTCGAGCCCGAGGCTCTTGCCGAACATGGCGCGCGGGTCGCGAACGCCCCTCTGGTTGTCGACCTGCCAGGCGATGGGCAGCAGGTGGATCGGCTTGCGGCCCGGCAGGCGGATCTCGGCCAGGGCGGCGGCGAGGGCGCGGGAGCAGTCGTTGTCGCTGATCGGCCGTGCGCCGAGCGAGACGCGGGCCGACACCCGGCAGGACGCCAGCTGGCCGCCGGCGGTGGCGACGGTGACGCTCTGCACGGCGGCCCCGGCGACGCCTTCGGCGCGCTCGACGGCCAGGGCGATGACTTCGGCCGCGTCGTCCATGCTGGCGATTGCCGCGCCCTTGATGCCGCGCGACTGCACATAGCCGACGCCGGCGGCGGTCAGGGTTCGGTCCGCCTTGCGCACCCCCTCGGGCTTCATGACGAAGCAGGCGACCTTGGAGGCGCCCAGGTCGACGGCGGCGACCAGGGGCTGGCGGCTGAGGGCCGCCTTCAGCGTGTCCTTGGCCTGGCGGCTCTTGCCTTCGTTACGCGACGCGGTCTTCAGCACGGACAAAACACCTTCGACATCAAACGCCACCTTCGATCGGTGCGGAAACCTGGGCCGTCTGGCGACGGCGGAAAGCGGGGGCGCCGGGCTCGCGCAGGTCGATGCGCTCGAGGCCGGCCTCGAGGATCGCATCGCGGCGGTCCAGCAGGTCCAGTTCGATCAGCGCGCTCTCCTCGTCGACGGCGGGGAGCAGGATGATCGAGCCGTCCTTCAGATGGATGTCCCAGCGGCGCTCGTCGACCCGGACCAGAGCCTCGACGCGGGACTTGAGGCGCGGCCGGCTGGCCACGGACTTCAGGATATCGGCGGCGACGGTCTCGGCGCCCTGCCCCACCACCAGTGGCAACTGCGGGAAGGCGGCCGGATCGGCCTCCGGAATGGTGCGGCCGGCCCCGTCGATGACCAGCAGCCGGCCGTTCTTCTGCCAGACCGCCAGGGCGCCGCGTTCCTTGACCTCGACCATCAGGGTGTTGGGCAGCAGGCGCACGACCTTGGCGTTCTCGACCCAGCCGACGTTCTCGACGCCCTGGCGCACCGTGGCAAGGTCGAGGCCGAGGATGGCCTGGCCCTTGGCCGGGGCCAGGACGGCGCGGATGGCTTCCTCGCCGGCCGGGGTGGCGCCGGCGACGTGGATTTCCTGGACGGTAAAGCCCATGCCGGTGGTCTGGCTTGCGAGACCCTGGGTCAACGAATCAGCCAGCGCCCCGCCGCGCCCGCCGGTGGCCAGGGCCACGACCAGGCCCAGCAGCAGGACACCGCCCGCCGCGCCGACGGCGATCTTCGGCGACAGACCCACGCCGCGCGCCGCGCGCAGCTTCATGGCCGCCTGCCCCCCTTTGGGAGCAGCGGGCTTTACCCTCGGACTATTGGGGCTTTTGCCCCGGGGACTGACGCTCTTGCGTCCGCCCCCCCGCACCGCCGCGGGCATACGCGTCCTCCACGATCCACATGACCAAGTCATCGAACGACACGCCCTGGTGTGCCGCCTGCTCCGGTGCGAGGGAGGTAGGCGTCATTCCGGGTTGTGTGTTGACCTCCAAGAGAACCAAATCACGCTTAACAGGGTCATAACGAAGATCACTTCTGGTAACCCCGCGACAACCAAGCGCGGCATGAGCCTGCTCGGCGAGGCGCAAAGCCTTGTCGTAATCGTCTTTCGGCATGCGGGCCGGAATCAGGTGCTGCGAGCCGCCCTCGCCGTATTTCGCCTCGAAATCGTAGAAGCCGCTGGTTGGCACGATCTCTGTGACGGCCTGGGCGACGCCGTCCATCACCGCCACGGCCAGTTCCAGGCCATCGATGAAGGGCTCGACCATCACATCTTCGCCATAGGTCCAGGAGTCCGCCACCAGCTCCTGCGGCGGCCGGTTGGCGCCTTCTTTGACGATGAAGACGCCGACCGAGCTGCCCTCGGCGTTCGGCTTGACCACGTAGGGCGGCGGCAGGACGTGGTCGCGGGCCACGTCATGGCGATTGAACAGCCCGCCGCCCGGCACCGTGACGCCGGCGGCGGCCAGCACGGCCTTGGACTTGGCCTTGTCCATGGCCAGCGCGGAGGCCAGCACGCCGCAGTGGGTGTAGGGAATGGCCAGCGTCTCCAGGATGCCCTGGACACAGCCGTCCTCGCCCCATTCGCCATGCAGGGCATTGAAGCAGACGTCCGGCTTCAGGACGCTCAGCACCTGGGCCAGGTCGCGGCCGGCGTCGAGGCGGCTGACCTTGGCGCCCAGCCGTTCGAGGGCGTCGGCGCAGGCGGCGCCGGAGACCAGGCTGACCTCCCGCTCCGAGGACAGGCCGCCCAGCAGGACGGCGACATGGTGGCCCGCGAGCTTGCCGCTCATTTGGCCGCCCCGGGGTTCTCTGGTTGAGGCGCGCGCAGGTCGATGTCGCTGTCGGCGATCAGGTAGAGCAGGGAGACCCAGACGGCGACGTTCTGGGCCAACTGGCGCGGGTCGACCTTGTCCAGGGTGTCGTCCGGCGAGTGGTGCAGATCGAAGTAGCGCAGGGCGCTCTGGCTGAGCTGCATCACCGGCACGCCGGCGGTCTGCAGACCCTCGGTGTCGGAGCCGGCGAAGGCGGCGGGGTCGCGGCTGACGATGACCTTGAGCGGCGCCATCAGGGCCGGCAGGTCGGCCATTCGCGGATCGGCCACCGCACCCTTGGGCAGGGCGACGCGGTAGATGACGTCGGCGCCGAGATCGCTTTCGCCAGCCACCACAAAGTTCGCCAGCTCGTTCTTATGGGTGGCAGCGAAGGCGTCGCTGGAGCCGCCGCGCTCCTCGCTGCCCCACATGACCACGCGGATGGTGCGGGCCGGATGGCGCGGCAGGTCGCCGATCAGCTTGGCGGCGGCGGTGGTGA
>SDZP01000450.1 GCA_004144935.1 Caulobacteraceae bacterium
GCTCGGCCTGCTGGTCCAGGACTACGGCGAGACCTGCCTCTTCGAGCCGGCCGAGCTGCCGCCGGTCCCCGGCGCGATCCTGACGGCCAGGGCCAAGGCCGTGCAGATGATCGCCGAGCGCCAGATCGCGCCGGTCAGGCCACCGTTCGAAATCCTGCCGCTGACCGACGCCGACGCGCCCGAGATGCTGGCTTTGGCCACCCTGACCCGCCCGGGCCCCTTCTTCGAACGAACTCACCAGCTCGGCGATTTCGTCGGCGTGCGGGAAGGCGGCGTCCTCGTCGCCATGGCGGGCGAGCGCATGCGGGCCGGGCCGTTCACCGAGGTCAGCGGCGTCTGCACCCTGGCCGACCACCGCGGCAAGGGTCTTGCCGGCCACCTGATGCGCCATGTCGGCGCCGCCATCCAGGCGCGCGGCGAGACCCCCTTCCTGCACGCCTATGCCGACAACACCGGGGCCATCGGGCTGTACCAATCGCTCGGCTTTGCGTTGCGCGCGGAACTCACCATCTCGGTTTTGTCGCCGGCCTAAGTCGGCCACGCAACCAAACCCCGGCTCCCGCGCTGTGGCCTGCAAGGAGCCCAGCCATGAAGTCCCTGTTCTACGGTATCGGCGTCGCCACCCTGGCCGGACTGATGGTCGGCGGGGTTCTTCGCCCGACCCTGGCCATGGACCGCATCGGCGGCCCGCAGATCGCCCTGGGCGACAGCGGCCGTCTCGCCTATGGCGACGCGGAAGCCGGGACCAGCAGCTATCCCTACGGCGTCCCGGACTATGTGATCGGCACCGATCACCTCTACCAGCAGGCCGACTACGCCGCCTCGAACGAAGACTATTACGTCGACGCGTCCTGGCGCGACGCCGCCCCCGATCTGCCGGTCATCGAACCCGCCAGCTACGAGCCGGCCAGCTACCAGACCGCGTCCTACGACGTCACCGTCCATTACCCCAGCCAGGGCGGCGGCATCCTCGCCGGCGTCGACACCGCCCCGGCCGACCTTGGCCCCGAGGTCTTCGAACCGGCCGATGCCCCGCCGGCCGCCATGGCCGCCTTCGAGCGTGACGAGGCTGCCGCCAGCGGCGACACCTCCCGCGCCGTCCCCCAGTCCTAGCATTTGCCCTGATCGGTCATTGAGCGGCGGCGGTTTTCCGCTAAACCCCGCCGCATGACCGCCATCACCGACGACGCCGTCCAGATCATCGCCCGCGGCCCGCGCCAGGCCGCCGAGGCCGCCGCCGACGCCATGGACGGCAACCCGCTGCTCGAGGGGGCCACCTACTCCATCCTTGAGGAAGACGAGGATCGCGGCGTCTGGCGCATCGACGCCTTCCCGGTCACCCGCGACGAGGCCGACGAGATCCGCAAAGCCCTGGCCGGCCATCCCGAGCTGAAGGTCACCACCGAAGACCTCGCAGACGCCGACTGGCTGGCCATGTCGCTGTCCGGCCTGCCGCCGGTCCGCGAGGGCCGCTTCTTCGTCTTCGGCCTGCATGATAAGGGCCTTGCGCCGCCCAACGCCGTTCAGCTCCGCATCGAGGCGGGCGCCGCCTTCGGCACTGGCCACCACGGCACCACCGCCGGCTGCCTGAGGGTCTTCCATGACCTGCTCAAGGGCCGCCGGTTCGACAAGGTGCTCGATGTCGGTGCAGGCACCGGCGTGCTCGCAATCGCCGCCGCCCGCACCGGCTCCAGGCTGGCCGTCGGCACCGACATCGATAAGCCGTCCGTCCGCATCGCCGGCGAGAACGCGGCGGTCAACAAGTCCAACGCCCGCTTCGTCTACGCCTCCGGCCTCAACCACCGCCGGGTCGCCGCCACCGCCCCCTATGATCTGGTGTTCGCCAACATCCTGGCCCCGCCGCTGGTGTCGCTGGCGCAGGACATCCGCACCGCCCTGAAACCCGGCGGCGTCGCCATCCTGTCGGGCCTGCTGCGCACCCAGGAGCGGCGGGTGAAGGCGGCCTATCTGTCGCGCGGCTTCCGCCTCAAGCGCCGGCTGCACAGGGACGCCTGGGCCACACTGGTGCTGGAACGGCGCTGACGCCGGAACCGCGCCCCTCGGGCCCCGTTCTGCTGTCATCAAAGTCCGCAGGAACCAGCCCGCCATGACCTATCAACCCGGCGAACCGCGCACCGTCTACGAGGAATCCCCGGTCCAGGCCGCGCGCCACGACCTGCGCCTCGAGGCCAGCCGCAACAACAACACCACCGCCTGGATCGTCGCCGCCGTGGTCGCGGTCGTGGCGATCATCGCCGTGGCCTTCATGGTGGCCAGCGCCAACCGCGAAAAGGTCACCACCGACGACCTGACCGCCGTCGCCGAACAGGCCCGCGCCCAAGGCGCCCTCGAAGGGGCTCAGGCCGGCTACAACGCCGCCGCCAGCCAGGCCCAGGCCCAGTCCAGCCTGACCGCCCAACAGACCTATAACGCCCAGGCCGCCAACGCCCAGCTGGCCGCCGACCGCGCCGCGGCGGAAGCCCGCGCCGCCGCTGCAGAGTCCCGCGCCGCCGCCGAGCGCTCTCGCGCCCAGGCCGCAGAGGCGGCCGCTCTGCCCGAACCGTCGCCGATCGAAGAGGCGCCGCCGCTGAACTAAGGCTTTCGGCCCTCCCGGCTAACGC
>SDZP01000451.1 GCA_004144935.1 Caulobacteraceae bacterium
TTCCACCGATGCGATACGCACGCCGGGGATGCCGCGCTCATCGATGCCCAGGTTGCTGATCACGTAATCCACCACGTAACCGCCCTCGCCCTGCGCCACGCGACGCTCGACCTTCGGTTCGGCAGCGTTGAGGCCCTTGGCCGCTTCGCCGCTCTTCTCGACCGTGGTGTTGCCGGCTGCATCCATGCGCACGGTGACGCCTTGCGCGCTGGTCAGCACGAAGTCGCTGGTGAAGGCCAGTTCGTTGAGGCGCTGGCTGATCACCACTTGATGGTCGCTTGCCGGATCAGCCACCGACTGGCGCGCACTGATGGCGCCGACGGCGATGCCGTGCAGCAACGGCGAGCTCGCATCGGCTTCCGGCTTGTGGCCGGTGCCGCGGTCGACCGTGGTCGAATTGGCCACGTACGCCGAAGGTGCGAAACCGCCCTGGACGCGAACGCCACTCAGGTCTGCACGGTCCTGCCAACCATCGCTGTCGCGATCGTCGAACACGGTGCCCAGCAGCAGGCTGTCTTCGACCATCGAGTCGACCACCAGCGCCACTTCTGCTGTGGTGACGTTCGAGAGCGGATCTCCGGACAGGTTGAACGCCTGCGCCTGGTTGACATGCATGCCCGGGCGCACGCCGGCACCCACTCGCATGCTGTAGACCAGCGTCGCAGTCCCGCCGACGGCGATATCCACGCCCTCGAAGCGGATCGGCGATTGGCCCACGGCCGTGGCCATGTTGTCGCCATCGATCACCGACAGGGAGCCTTCGACATAGCTGAAGCCGGCAGGCGGGGTATCCAGGACATAACCATTGACGAACGGCGCGTTGCCCACGTTCTCGACCGTCAAGGTGTACCGGACCAGGTCGCCGATCTTCACCTCGCGTACCGCCGCCGTTTTCTGGATGCGCAGCTCGGTGTCGCTGATCACCGGATGGTCGGTCACGCAGGCGGCGTCGCAGACGGGCCCGTCGCCGCCGGTCGGCACGACCACATTGCCCACGTTGCCCACCGCATCGATATCGACCGTTGCCGTGTAAACGTATGTGTAGATGCCCGGCAACGTACCCGCTGGCAGTGTGCAAACCAGCCCGCCCGCACTGGTGACGCAGCCTGCAGGCAAGGTGCCGGACAGGGTCTGGTCGCCGCTCAGGGTGTCGGTCAAGGTCACTGCATCGGTCGTGACGGCGTTGGCCACCGTGACCGTCAGCGTGTAGCCGATCGTGTCTCCAGGTACGACAGCCGTGCCCGACGCCGGGTTGGACGCCTTGGCCACCGTTACCAGCGCCGCGGCGACCGGCGTGATCGTGGTGCAGGTCGCGCAGATCGGCTCGGGGTCGACACCCGGGGTGGAAGCGACGACTGCATTGCTCACCGAGCCGGTCGCATTGGCGTTCACCGTGGCCGTGTAGCTGACCTCGTAGCTGCCCGGCAAGGTGCCCGCAGGTAGCGTGCACACCAGCGCGCCGGTGCAGGTGTAGATCCCGGCATTGGTCACAGCCCCGAAGGTCAGGCCACTGCCCAGCGTGTCTTCCAGCGTTATCACATCGCTGGTGGCCGAACCGGTCACCACCGTGGTCAGGGTGTACGTCAGGATCTGGCCCGGGTTCACAACGCCTACCGCGTCCACGCGCTTGCTGACCGTGGAGGCGGAAGCCGTGAGCGGGTTGTCGGTCGTGCACGTCGCGCACACCGGATCCGGATCGCCACCAGGCGGCGTGGAAGCGGTCACGTTGTTGCCAACGCTGCCGGTTGCATTGGCATCGACCGTGGCGGTGTAGACCACCGGATAGCTGCCCGGCAGGGTGCCCGCGGGCAGTACACAAACCAGACTTCCCGTGCACTGATAGGCACCGTCGTCGATCACCGCCCCGAAGGTCAGGCCCGCACCCAGGGTATCGGTCAACGCGATGTCTTCGGTGGTCACCGAGTTCGCCACCACCGTAGTGAGTGTGTAGGTCAGTATCTGGCCCGGATTGACTTCCGTGCCCGAGGCAGGGTCCACCGTCTTGCTGACCGTCGTAGCAACAGCGGTCACCGGCGTATCGGTCGTGCACGTGGTGCACACCGGATCCGGATCGCCGCCCGGCGGCGTCGTGCCCACCACCGCATTGGTCACCGTGCCATTGGTGGCATCGGCATCGACCGTGGCCGTGTAGACCAGGTCATAGGTGCCCGGCAACGTGCCCACCGGCAACGTGAACACCAGCACCGGCGCACCGGCCACATTCGGGGTGTACGCACCGGCATTGCTCACCGAGGCGAACGTCAGGCCGCTGCCCAGCGTGTCGGTCAGCGTGATCACCTCGGTGGTGGCCGAGTTCGAGACCACCGTGCGCAACGTGTAGGTCAACGTCGCACCCGGCAGCACCGGGCCGGCCGTGTCCACCAGCTTGCTCAACGTCGAAGCCGACGCGGTCACCGGCGTATCGGTCGTGCACGTGGTGCACACCGGATCCGGATCGCCGCCCGGCGGCGTCGTGCCCACCACCGCATTGGTCACCGTGCCCGTGGTCGCATTGGCGTTGACCGTGGCCGTGTAGACCAGGTCATAGGTGCCCGGCAACGTGCCCACCGGCAACGTGAACACCAGCACCGGCGCACCGGCCACATTCGGGGTGTACGC
>SDZP01000452.1 GCA_004144935.1 Caulobacteraceae bacterium
GTTGAAGGCGATGATGTCGGCCAGAGTCCGGACCGGCACGCGGGCGGGATCGGTTGTCGCCAGGTAGTCGGCCAGGCCGACCTTCAGCTCGGTCAGCAGGATGGTCAGCTCGGCGGCGCCCAGATCGTCGCTCTGCGGGAAGGCCGCGATATCGACAAGGACCGCGCCCTGGTTCCGCAGCACGGTCAGGGCCGCCTCGAAGGCTACGTCGGTCTCGCCGTGGAAGCCGGCGGCGTAGCGCATGACGCCGATCCGCCTGCCCTTCAGAGCCCCGGCGTCCAGGGTCACGGCGTAGTCGGCGCGGCGGGCGTCGGCCTCCTTCGTCGCCGGGTCGGCCGGGTCGGAGCCAGCCATGGCGGTGAGGAGGTCGGCGGCGTCGCGGACGGTGGTGGTCATCGGGCCAGCGGTGTCCTGGCTGGCGCTGATCGGGACGATGCCGCTGCGCGAGACGAGGCCGACGGTGGGCTTGAGGCCTACCAGTCCGTTGACCGCGGCGGGGCAGGTGATCGATCCGTCCGTTTCGGTGCCGATCGCCGCCCAGGCCAGGCCCGCCGCCACCCCGGCGCCCGAACCGGATGAGGAGCCGCAGGGGCTGCGGGCCGGATCGTAGGGATTGCGGGTCTGGCCGCCCACGGCGCTCCAGCCGCTGATCGAGGTGGACGAGCGGATGTTGGCCCACTCGGAGAGGTTGGCCTTGCCGAGGATGACGACGCCGGCGGTGCGCAGCCGGGCGACGACGGGTGCGTCCCTGGCCGGGATGTTGTCCTTCAGGGCCAGGGAGCCGGCGGTGGTCGGCAGGCCGGCGACGTCGATGTTGTCCTTGATCAGGATGGCGTCGCCGTTCAGCCGCGGCGGCATGGCGCGCGAGCGGCTGAGCCGGTCGGCGGCCCGCGCCTGGTCCAGGGCCGTGGGGTCGCGGCGCAGGATGGCGCCGATCCGGCCATCGACGGCGTCGGCGCGGGCGATGTAGGCCTGGGTCCGCTCAAGGGGGCGGACGACCTCTTCGGCGGCGCTGGCCGTCAGCGGGATTGCGGCGGTCAGGGCGAGGGCGAGCAGGCGCATGATTGGTCCTTGAAACGTCAGCCGAACGGAAAGCGGCCGGTCCACCAGGCGGTGGCCAGCCAGATCAGCAACAGCACCCCGGCGCCGAAGCCCAGCGACAGGAAGAGGTCACGCCCTGGATGCATTCGCCCGCCTCCGTTCCGCAAGACGCCAGAATGCCCATCCAACAGACGGCGACAATCCGCCTCGCTATCATAGGGGAGTCGCGGTGATATCGAGCGGGCGGAAGGGGTGGCATGCCATGGGTGAAATTCGTTGCCGGGCCTGTCCTCACAGGCCGTTGCCCGCGTTCAAGACCGGCACGCCCGAGGAGATCGACTTCATCCAGTCGATGAAGCTGGGCGAGGACGAGTTCGGGGCCGGCGAAACGGTTACCGCCGAGGCCGCGGCCGATGCGCCGCTCTACACGCTGCTGACCGGCTGGGCCTTCCGCTATCGCACCCTGCCCGATGGGCGCCGCCAGATCCTCAACTTCCTGCTGCCGGGGGACCTGATCGGGGTGCAGGCCAATTTTCTCGGCGAGGCGTCGCACGGGGTCGAGACCATGGGGCCGGCGGTGCTGTGCCGGCTGGCGCGGTCGAAGATGTGGGACCTCTATCGGGGCTATCCGAGCCTCGCCTTCGACGTCACCTGGCTGACGGCGCATGAGGAGGGGGTGGTCGACGAGACCCTGCTCTCGGTCGGCCGGAGAAACGCCAGCGAGCGGATCGCGAGCCTGCTGCTCTATCTCTACAAGCGGGCGGCGGCGATCGGCATGGCGGCGGAGGGGGTAATGGACACGCCCCTGCGCCAGACCCACCTGGCCGACGCGCTGGGCCTGTCGCGGGCGCATGTGAACGAGACCATCGGGCGGCTGGAATCGCTGGGCCTGTTCCGGTTCAGGCGCGGGCGGCTGGAAATCCTGAACCCGAGGGCCCTGGAGAGCCTGGCGGACTATTTCGAGCAGCCGCTGGCGCCGCGGCCGTTGTTGTAGGACCGGGTCTCGCCATCACAATCCCCTTCACCCCGAGAACAAGTCTTGGGGGTGGCGGTGCGTGGCCAGGGAGCGGCCATAGTCCCCAACAAGACCAGACCCTACTTCGGCGCCGGTTGCGCGCACTGACTCTTGTCGCCGGCCTTACAGGCCTTCACCGCCGCTTCCCAGTCGGCCCGGGCCTTGGCGTTGGCCGCTTCCTGGGCGGCCACGCGGGCATGATAGTCGGTCATCTCCCGCTCGTAGGAGGCCCTGTTGGCGGCGATCTCCGCTTCGCGCGCGGCCTGGGCGGCCTTGTAGTCGGCCTCCGCCTTGCGGTTACGGGCGTCGGCGGCGGCGTTGCGGGCGTTGACGTCGGCGTTCAGGCGGCGGGTGCCGGCGTCCTGGGCGGCCAGTTCCTCCGGGCTCATCTGGCGGCGCGACCAGGTGTCGTTGGGGTCGGCGGGGGGCTTGGGCGGCGGCGGCGCCTCGGCCCTTGCGCCGGCCAGGTCGGTCGTGTCGCGCACCGTGCGGGTCGGCGGCGCCTCCGAGACCTCGCGTCGCCCGCCGATCAGGCCGCTGCCGTTGACCGAGACCAGCC
>SDZP01000453.1 GCA_004144935.1 Caulobacteraceae bacterium
GTGGCGGCATGGGCGGCGGTGGCGGCATGGGCGGAGGAATGGGGATGGGAACGGGCTCTGACGCTGACGAGACCCCGTCCGGCGCGCCTCGCTGATTGGCCCCGTTCAGGGTCGGCTTAGGCCGGCCTAAACATTTGGCGCCTAGCCTTCGCGGGATGTCCTTGCGCCGCGCGCTCCTTCTGGCCGCAATCCTTGCCGTATCGGCCGCATGCTCTCCAAAACGCGATGACAGCGCAGGGGCGGCTCCGCCCTTCAGGGCCCGCTATGCAGGGTTCGTCCTGGATGTGCCGGACCGGGCCGACCTCTACCAGGCCCGCAAACACAACTGGGGCCTCGTGGTCAGCATCTGTGACCGGCACGTCTCCTCAGCCGCGCCAGCACTTTGCGGCGATCTGGCCGGCCCCGTCGTTGGCCGGTTCGGGCTAAAGACCTTCGTGACCGAGCCGCGCCCCGGCAAGCGGTTCACCCTGCTCAGGGAGCGTCCGCAGGGTTTAGCCGCTCCCCCGGCCGGGCCGATGGCTGCCGTGCCCGAGGACCGGATCGACACGGCGCTTGGCGGCCCCGGAGAAGCCTACGAACTGTCCCGGCTCACTGTACTGGAACCCGATGCGCCCCTGTCCACCACGGCCCATCAGTGGCCCGTGGCCAGGTGCGCGGACCACCCGCTGGGCAGTCGATACTGTGTAATCGGCTTCCTGATCGACGGGGCCTTCATCGAAACCCACATCTCTTCCGAACCGGGGATCGCCCTTGACCAGAAGCAGGTCCGGGACGTCGCATCGGCCGTGGACGCCAAACTGAGAGCCCTGTCTCCCCCGGCGACGAACTAGGACCGACGTCCGCCCGGAGCGAGCCGTCAGCCCGTCAGTGGACTTGATGATGCGGGTACAGCGGGCAAAGCGCTCAAATGCGCGGGGCGGGCGGAACGCCCTGCCGGCCTGGCCTCTCCGTGGTACCACCTCTCGGGCTCGAACCGAGGACCTCTAGATCCACAATCTAGCGCTCTAACCAACTGAGCTAAGGCGGCATCTCATCGAAGAGGCGTCCGTTTAGTCGGTTCGGGCCCGGCGATCAAGGCACACTTGCGCGAACCGGGTTCCGCCTTCAGGCTGTCGCCATGACCGCCATCCGCACCCGCCAGATCGAGGCCAACGGCCTGACCTTCACCATCGACGAATGCGGCGAAGGCGACAACGTCGCCCTGTGCCTGCACGGCTTCCCGGAGAGCCGCTTCTCCTGGCGCTACCAGCTGCCGCTGCTGGCCAGTCTGGGATGGCGGGTGGTGGCCCCGGACCTGCGCGGCTACGGCGACAGCAGCCGGCCCAAGGGCAAGGACGCCTACCGGCTGCCGCATCTCCTGGACGACGTCCAGGCGATCTACGACGCCCTGGGCGCCAAACGCCGGCTGCTTGTGGCCCATGACTGGGGGGCGCTGATCGCCTGGGCCTTCGCCATCGAGAAGCGGCGCGCGATCGACGGGCTGGTGATCATGAATGTGCCCCATCCCGTGGTCTTCCAGGAGGTCTACAAGACCAGCCCCGCCCAGCGGAAGAAGTCCTGGTACGCCGTCTTCTTCCAGCTGCCCTGGCTGCCGGAATGGGCCCTGACCCGCAACGGCGCCAAGCTGACCGGCGAGGCCTTCAGCGGCATGGCCGTCGACAAGAGCCGCTTCCCCGAGGCGGTGCTGGCCCACTACCGCGCCAACGCGCTGAAACCCGGGGCAATGACCGCCATGGTCAACTACTACCGCGCCAACACCGGCGAACTGAACCGCTGGACCCGCGCCAGCGTGCCGGTCATCGAGACCCCCACCCTGATGGTCTGGGGCGAGGAGGACGCCGCCCTCGGGCTGGAACTCACCGAGGGCTACGAGGGCCTGGTCACCGACTTGACCCTCAACCGCCTGCCGGGCGTCTCCCACTGGGTGCAGCAGGAGGCCCCGGAAGCGGTCAACGCCCGCGTCGAGGCCTGGATGAGGGCGAAAAACCTCGCGATTTGAAGCTCTTGCGAATATGTCTAGACATATTCATGTCCTTCGCGCCGGTGTCAGCGGGCCGGGCTACAGGCTCCCGGCCCCCGTAGGCTTCTCAGGCCTCCCGCCGGCCTACATTCGCTGACAGTCGACCTACAGGTCGGCCTACGCTCGGGGCTACATCCGCGAACGTTGGGGGCGTGCGTCGCCCAAGGCCGCCTCGCCGCGAAGGCCCCAAAGCAAAAGGCCCCGGAGTTTCCTCCAGGGCCTTCGCATTAGGTTTGGTCTTCCGACCCTGTCGTTCGAACCGTTGTCCTATTCGGACGCGGGGGTGAAGGTCAGGGGGATCCGGACCGAAGCGCCGCCGACAGGCTGTCCGTCCGCGGTTTGGGGCCGCATCTTGAACTGCTTGCTGAGGCGGATCGCGGCGTCACCGAAGCCGTAATCGCCGGGGTTTTCCGAGACCACCGAGCAACCGCTGACCGTACCGTCGGCATTGACGGTGCAGGACAGGGTCACCTTGCCGCCGATATTCTGGCGTTGCGCGCGGTCCGGGTAGGCCCGGTTGACGGCGTCGCCAGACGGCTTGCGGATCCAGTCCGGCCTGGAGATGACCGGGTTGCGGGGCGGAGCCGGAGG
>SDZP01000077.1 GCA_004144935.1 Caulobacteraceae bacterium
GACGGCAGCCGACCTGCGCCGCTTCCTGGGAGCCACGCCGCTGCTGGCGGCCGGACGGAACGACGAGGCCTTCGGGCGCGATCTGGTCGCCGCGGTCCTGGCCTAGCCGGTTATTCCCACTCGATCGTGCCGGGCGGCTTGGAGGTCACGTCGTAGACCACCCGGTTGACGCCGCGCACCTCGTTGATGATCCGCGTCGCGGTCTTGCCGAGCACGTCCCAGGGAAACTCGAAGAAGTCGGCGGTCATGCCGTCTGTCGAGGTCACCGCCCGCAGCGCCAGCACGTTCTCATAGGTGCGGGCATCGCCCATCACCCCGACCGTCTTGACCGGCAGCAGAACGGCGAAAGCCTGCCAGATCTTGTCGTAGAGGCCGGCCTTGCGGATCTCGTCCAGGTAGATGGCGTCGGCCTGCTGCAGGACCGTGACCTTCTCCGGGGTAATCTCGCCGGGGATGCGGATGGCCAGGCCCGGCCCCGGGAAGGGGTGGCGGCCGACGAAGTCCGGATGCAGGCCAAGTTCGACGCCCAGTACCCGCACCTCGTCCTTGAACAGCTCGCGCAGCGGCTCGACCAGCTTCAGCTTCATGTAGTCGGGCAGGCCGCCGACGTTGTGGTGGCTCTTGATCACGGCGCTGGGACCGCCCCGGGCGGAGACGCTCTCGACGACGTCCGGATAGAGGGTGCCCTGGGCCAGGAACTCGGCCCCGTCGATCTTCGCGCTCTCCTTGTCGAAGACGTCGATGAACAGCTTGCCGATGATCTTGCGCTTGGTTTCCGGGTCGCTCACGCCGGCCAGCCCGCCCAGGAATTCCTTAGATGCATCAACGTGGATCAGCGGAATGTTGTAGTGGTTCCTGAACAGGGAGACGACCTGGTCGCTCTCGCCCGAGCGCATCAGGCCGGTGTCGACATAGACGCAGGTCAGCTGGTCGCCGATCGCCTCATGGATCAGCACCGCCGCCACCGAGCTGTCGACGCCGCCCGACAGGCCGCAGATCACCCGGCCCTTGCCGACCTGCTGCCGGATGCGGGCGACAGCCTCGTCCTTGAAGGCGGCCATGGTCCAGTCGCCGGTCAGGCCGGCGATGCGATGGGTGAAGTTGCGCAGCAGGGTGGCGCCGCGGGGGGTGTGGGCGACTTCCGGGTGGAACTGAACGCCGTAGATCTTGCGCGTCTCGTCGGCGATGGCCGCGAACGGCGCGCCGGCGCTGACCGCGATCACCTCGAAGCCCGGCGGGATGGCGGTGACCCGGTCGCCGTGGCTCATCCAGACGGTCTCGGGCTGGCCGATTTCCGCGAAGCCTTCGAACAGGGGGCTGGCCTTGGTGACCTCGATCTCGGCGCGGCCGAACTCGCGGTGATGGCCGCTTTCCACCTTGCCGCCGAGTTGGGCGCAGAGGGTCTGCTCGCCGTAGCAGATGCCCAGCACCGGCACGCCCGCCGCGAACAGGGCCGGATCGGCGGCGGGGCTCTCGTCCTCTGTGGTGCTGGCCGGACCGCCCGACAGGATGATGGCGGCCGGCTTGACGCTGGCCAGGGCGGCGAGGGCCTTGTCGTAGGGATGGATCTCGCAATAGACCCCGCTCTCACGAACCCGGCGGGCGATGACCTGGGTCACCTGGCTGCCGAAGTCGACGATGAGGACGGACTGGTGGTTCATTTTTTGCGGTCCAATAGCGCTGCGAAGAAGCCGTCCGTGCCGGCCGTGCGGGGGGTGAGGCGCAGGTAGCCCTGCGGCGTCGTGAACTCGGGAAACCGGGTCAGCTTGCGCAGCCTGAAGGCGTCGTTGCGGGCCAGGAAGGCCTCGACCTGCTGCTCGTTCTCCTCGGCGAAGAAGGAGCAGGTGACATAGACCATCCGGCCGCCCGGCTTGACGAATTCACTCGCCTGATCAAGCACCTTGCGCTGTTCGTTAAGGCGGCGCTGCAACGTATCGGGGGTCAGCCGCCACTTGGCGTCCGGGTGCCGCCGCCAGGTGCCCGAGCCGGTGCAGGGGGCGTCGACGAAGACCAGGTCCATCTCCCCCTGCAGGCCGTTGAGCGGCTCCTTGTTCAGCGGCGTGCGCAGTTCCAGGTTGGTCACCCCGGCGCGGGTGGCGCGCGGGATGATGTCGGTCATCCGCCGCGCGTCGCTGTCGTAGGCGTAGATCTTGCCGGTGTTGCCCATGGCCGCCGCCAGGGCCAGGGTCTTGCCGCCGCCGCCGGCGCAGTAGTCGAGCACCTGCTGGCCGGCCACGTCGCCGGCCACCGCCGCCGCCATCTGGCTGCCCAGGTCCTGGACCTCGAACCAGCCCATGGCGAACGATGGATGGATCTCCACCGAGGCGGCCCGCTCGGCCGCCGCCGGGGCCGGCACGCGCAGGGCGTCGGGCAGCACGCCGGCCGGCTCGGCGCCCATGTCGTCCAGCGCCTTCAGCACCTCGTAGGCGTCGCTCTTCAGCCGGTTGACCCGCAGGTCGACCGGCGCGCGCTGGGCGAAGGCGATGCCCTCCTCGACGCGGTCCTTGCCGAAGGTGCGGGCCATGCTGGCCTCGATCCAGTCGGGATAGTCGCCCTGCACGTCGGCCTTGGCGCCTTTCAGCGAGGGCTTGGCGTTCAGCATCGCCGTCTCATGCTCGGTCAGGGCGCCGGGCCCGTGCGGGTCGGCGCAGGCCTCGGTGATCCGCGCCAGGTCCCAGTCCCAGATCCAGCGCAGGGCCGCCAGCGCCCGCGCGCGGCTGCTCTCCTCACCCATCAGATGGGCCAGCGACCGCTGGCGGCGCAGCACGTCGAGCGCCAGGCCGGAAACCCAGGCCCGGTCCTTCGAGCCCGCATAGCGGGCCCCGTCGCTCCAGGTCTTCAGCGCCTGCCGAACCGGCTTGTGGCGCAGTTCGATATCATCCAGCACCTGGATCGCCGCCGCGATGCGTCCGCCATCCCTCACTGGGTAACCTCACTCACGTTCAATTGGAGCCCTGGTAGTTCGGGGCCTCCCTGGTGATCATCACGTCGTGGACATGGCTTTCGCGCAGGCCCGCGTTGGTGATCCGGACGAACCGGGCCCGATCCCACAGCTCGGGGATCGTCGGCGCCCCCACATAGCCCATGGCGGCCCGCAGCCCCCCGACCATCTGGTGGATCACCGGTCCGATCGGACCCTTGTAGGGCGTCTGGCCCTCGATGCCTTCCGGCACCAGCTTCTGGGAGTCGGTGACTTCCTTCTGGAAGTAACGATCGGCGCTGCCGCGGGCCATGGCCCCCAGCGAGCCCATGCCTCGGTAGCTCTTGTAGGACCGGCCCTGGTAAAGGAACACCTCGCCGGGGCTCTCGTCGGTGCCGGCGAACATCGAGCCCATCATGGCGCAGGACGCCCCGACGGCGATGGCCTTGGCCAGGTCCCCCGACGACTTGATGCCGCCGTCGGCGATGATCGGCACGCCGTTGTCGCGGCCGGCCTTCACGGCCTGTTCGATGGCGGTCAGCTGCGGCACGCCCACCCCGGCGACGATCCGCGTGGTGCAGATCGAGCCTGGGCCGATGCCCACCTTCACCGCGTCGGCGCCGGCGTCGATCAGGGCCATGGCCCCCTCATAGGTCGCCACGTTGCCGGCCACGATCTGCACCCGGTTGGTCTCGCGCTTGAGACGGGCGACCGCCTCGCTGACCTGGCTGGAGTGGCCGTGGGCGGTGTCGATGATCACCACGTCGACGCCCGCCTCGACCAGGGCCAGCGACCGCTCGAAACCGGCGTCGCCGACCGTGGAGGCGGCGCCGACCAGCAGCCGGCCCTTCTCGTCCTTGGCGGCCAGGGGGTGGGCCTGGGCCTTCTCGATGTCCTTGACGGTGATCAGTCCGACGGCGCGGCCGTCTTCGTCGACGACGATAAGCCGTTCCAGCTTGTGGCGGCGCAGCAGGTCCTGGGCCTCGGCCCGCGACACCCCCTCGCGCACCGTGACCAGCCCGTCGACCGTCATCAGCGCCGCGGCCGGCGTCGTACCGTTGCTCTCGAACCGCATGTCGCGGTTGGTGAGGATGCCGACCAGGATTCCACTGTCCGGCTCAACCACTGGAAATCCCGAGATTTTCCGCCGCGCCTTGATCTCGAGAATCTCGGACAGCGTCGTCGTCGGGTTGATGGTCAGCGGGTTGATGACCATGCCGCTTTCGTAGCGTTTGACCTCCCGCACCTGGTCGGCCTGTTCGTCGACCGTCAGGTTGCGGTGCAGGATGCCCATGCCTCCGGCCTGGGCCATGGCGATGGCCAGCCGGCTCTCGGTCACCGTATCCATGGCGGCCGACACCAGCGGGATGTTAAGCCCGATCTCGCGCGTCAATTTTGTTTCGGTCGAAACCTGGGTCGGCATCACATCCGACGGACCGGGTTCAAGCAAAACATCGTCGAAGGTGAGCCCTTCGCGAATCTCCATGAGACTCTCCGTTTTGCGGGCCGCGTATGTGTCAGGCGGGGGGTGGAGTCAACCGGCAGGGCGGCTTCAGCCGCCCTTGAACCCCGTCGCCGCCAGGAAGACTTCCGAGCTGTCCGCCCGGCTGGCCTTCGGCTTGATGTGCTGCACCTTGTCGAAGTGCTTTTTCAAACGGAGGATCACGTCGGCCGTCTCGCCGCCCTGGAAGGCCTTGGCGATGAACGATCCGCCGGGCTTCAGCACCGAGATGGCGAAGTCGACGGCCAGTTCGATCAGGCCGACGATGCGGATGTGATCGGTCTCGCGGTGGCCCACCGTATTGGGCGCCATGTCGGACAGCACGATGTCCGGCTGGCCGCCGAGCAGTTCCATCAGGCGCGGGCCGCACTCCGGGTCGGTGAAATCCATCTGGATGATGGTCGCCGGGCTGAGCGGATCGACTTCCAGCAGGTCGACGCCGACCACCGGGCCCGCCCCGCGCTCCAGCGCGATCTGGATCCAGCCGCCGGGCGCGCAGCCCAGGTCGATGATCTTCGTGCCCTTCCGGATCAGCTTCAGCTTGTCGTCGATCTCGCTCAGCTTGAAGGCGGCGCGGCTGCGATAGCCCTTGGCCCGGGCCTCGGCCGAGAAGGGGTCGTTGATCTGCCGCTCCAGCCAGGCCTGCTGGCTGGGCGTGCGCCGATAGGCGGTCTTCAGCCGGGCCGGCTTGTGGCGGCCCGCTTCCAGCCCGCCGGACGGCGGCTTCACCATGCGGCGGCGCGGAGGTTCTTCGTCGGTCATGCCGCCGCTTCTACAGGGCGGCGGCCCCTTCCGCCACGGCGGCGACGGCGCGGCCGCTGTTCGCTCATCAGGCTCATCAGGATGCCCTCGCGCAGACCCCGGTCGGCGACCCGCACCCGGGAACACGGCCAGAGCTCCTGGACGGCCTGCAGGATGGCGGCGCCGGCCAGCACCAGGTCGGCGCGGTCCGGCCCGATACAGGCCTGGGCGGCCCGTTCGGCGGGGGTCAGGGCGATCAGCCGGTCGGCGGCGGTCTCGCACTCGGCGCGGGTCATCCACATGCCGTCGACCCGGTTGCGGTCATAGCGCGGCAGGTTGAGGTGCAGTCCGGCCAGGCTGGTGATCGCCCCCGAAGTGCCGACCATATGGGCGCGGTCGGCCTGGAAGGTCTCGCGCATCGGCTCGGCGTGCGGAAAGGCGGCCAGCACCTCCTTCACCGCCTCGACCATCGAGCGGAACCAGGCTTCCGAGGCCTTCTCCCCTTCCGGGAACCGCTCGGCCAGGGTGACGACGCCGATCGGGATCGACAGCCAGGCCTTGATCGGCAGTTTCCAGGCGGCGAACTGCCGGGGCCGCAGATCGAGCCCCTCCCCCTGCAGGTCGACCCAGGACAACTCGGTCGAGCCGCCGCCGACGTCGACGACCAGCGCCGCCTCGGCGGTGCGGTCCAGCAGGTTGACGCAGCCGGCCACCGACAGCTGGGCCTCTTCCTTTGGCGGAATGATCTGCAGCTTCAGGCCGGTTTCCTCGGCCACCCGGGCGATGAACGCCGGACCGTTCTCGGCCCCGCGGCAGGCCTGGGTGGCGATGGCGCGGAACCGCACGCACTTTCGCCGCCGCACCTTCTCGGCGCAGACGGTCAGGGCCGCCATGGCCCGCTCCATCGCGGCTTCGGAAAGCCGGCCGGTCTGGGTTAGGCCTTCGCCCAGCCGCACGATTCGGGAATAGGCCTCGACGACGCGGAATCCGCCCGGCGTCGGTGTCGCCACCAGCAGGCGGCAGTTGTTCGTGCCCAGGTCGAGCGCCGCATAGCACGGCGGTCCACCCTGCCCGCGCGGGCCCTCTCGAGCCTGCGGCCGGGCGCTTGGCGCCTCCGACATGGTTGTCACCTGTCTGCGCGGACGGCCGTGGATCGGCGCCCGGTTTCAAGGCGACCCTAGACCATGTTGTCGCGGGTCGGGAACCCCACCCTTGCCGACTCCGCAATGATCATTACGTTCAGCATTCAGTCAGGCGGGAGGCGTAGGCTATGGCCACTATGAACAGTCAACTCGCCAAGTTCGCCATTGGACAGGTGGTCCGTCACCGGGTTTTCCCGTTTCGCGGGGTGATCTTCGACGTCGATCCGACCTTCGCCAATACCGAGGAATGGTGGAATTCCATTCCCGAAGAGATCCGTCCGCGCAAGGACCAGCCCTTCTACCACCTGCTGGCCGAAAACGATCAGAACACCTACGTGGCCTACGTCTCCGAACAGAACCTGCTGCCGGACGACACCGGCGAGCCGGTCGGCCACCCGCACACGGCGCTGATCTTCGATGGCTTCGAGGACGGTCACTACAACATGCGCCCCCGGGTGGCGCACTGAGGATCGCGCGTCGGCGCAACATCCTTCCGCCAGACCGCGCAAACCGGGGCAAATCCGGCGGAACTTTTCCAGCGGCGCGACGTAACCTCTCCCCATGAGCGCCGATGGCTTTATCGCCGCGCCGCCCCCCGGGGCGCGCGAGGACTGGACGATCGACCAGGGCTGGGCCGACTACACGGCCGAGGAACACGCCACCTGGGACATTCTCTACGAACGCCAGGCCGCCCTGCTGCCCGGCTACGCCTGCGATGAGTTCCTGCACGGCCTGCAGGCGTTGAACCTGCACCGCGGCGGCATTCCCAATTTCGACGAGATCAATGTCGAGCTCCGGCGTCTGACCGGCTGGAGCGTCGTCGCCGTCCCGGGGCTGGTCCCCGACGAGGTCTTCTTCGACCACCTGGCCAACCGCCGCTTCCCGGCCGGCCAGTTCATCCGCAAGCGCGACCAGCTCGACTACCTTCAGGAACCGGACATCTTCCACGATGTCTTCGGCCATGTGCCGATGCTGACCGACCCCACCTTCGCTGACTACATGGAGGCCTACGGCAAGGGCGGCCAGCGCGCCGTCGGTCTCGGCCGGCTGCACAACCTGGCCCGCCTCTACTGGTACACGGTCGAGTTCGGCCTGCTGGAGACGCCGAAGGGCCTGCGCATCTACGGCGCCGGCATCGTCTCCAGCCGCACCGAGTCGATCTTCGCCCTCGAGGACCCCTCCCCCAACCGCATCGGCTTCGACCTGACCCGCACGATGCGCACCCCCTACCGCATCGACGACTTCCAGCAGGTCTACTTCGTCATCCCCAGCCTGCAGGCCCTGCTCGACGCCACCCTGCAGGATTTCGCGCCGATCTACGCGGCGCTGGAAGCGGCCGACGACATCGCGATCGACGCGGTCCTGCCGGAGGACCGCGTCTTCACGGCGGGAACTCAGGCCTACGCCGCCACGGGCGGACGCCTGGCCACGGCCGGCTGAGGCTTCAGCCCGAACAGCGGCCGCAGGACCGGGGTGCGCCGCGCCACCTCGTTGGTCAGCAGGCAGCCGGCCACGGTGACGGCGATCAGCAGCCCCGCCTCCAGCGGCTGCCACAGCCCCAGCCTCGCCAGGTGATGGCCGGCCACGACGATCACCGTCTGGTGGATGATGTAGAAGGGGAAGACCGCCAGCGTCAGCCAGGTCAGCAGCGGCCCGCCCCGCGTCAGGCGCCGCGCCGCGAAGCCCAGCACCGCCGCGATCGCCGTCCAGCTGTTCAGCGCCCAGACGCAGCGCATGGCCTGGCGCAGCGCCTCCGGCGGCGCGACATCGTCGCCCCGCCACATCCAGGCGTAGGTCGCCCAGACCGCCCAGCTGACCAGCCACAGGCCCAGCGCCGCCCAGCGGGCCGTCTCGAACCTGGCCTTCACGGCCGGCGACCTGGCGGTGACGAACCCGAACAGGAAGGCGCTCAGCGAGACGGCGTGGTTATACCAGTCGTCGACCAGGGCGTGGGTGATCTCGAACATCGGAAACAGCACCAGGCGCAGGATCGCCAGCAGGACGATGGGCGCGGCGACCAGCGCCCAGGCCGGCAGGCGGTCGAGCCCCGCCTCGGCGGCCTTGAAGGCCTTCGGCGCCAGCCACAGCAACAGCGCCAGCAGCAGGGTGTAGACGAACAGGTAGGCGACGAACCACATGTGGTTCCACGTCGGGGTGATCAGCAGCTCGCCGTCCGGCCTCCAGTTGCCCGAGGCCGTGAGGTACCTGCCCCAGAAGGTCAGGTAGCCGTCAGCGAACCCGGGGAGGGTCTCGACCAGTTGGTAGTAGGACTGCGGCGGCACGATCACCGCCATGGCGAACAGCAACGGCGGCAGCAGCCGCGCCGTGCGCAGGCCGGCCAGGGCTCCAGGCCGCATCCTGTCGGCCATGAACCGCGTCGCCGCCCCCGAGACCAGGAACAGCAGGGTCAGCCGCCAGGGATTGGTCAGCTGCATGACCGGCTCGAGCCATTCCACCGGCGCGGGGCTCTTCACGTGGAAGTCCCAGGGCACGTAGAACATGCCGACATGGTAGAGGATGAGCAGGCCGAAGGCGCCGACTCGGATCCAGTCGAGATCATGGCGGCGGTCGAGGGAGAGGTCGGCATTCACGGGATGGCTCCGATAGAGGCGATCGATGGCCGCTACCGATGGCGCGGCCCCCGCTCCGCCGCCAAGGCCGCCGGGCCGTCCGGCGCCGCGCCGGTGACCAGCGGGAGGCGGCTGTGACGAGCGGCGACGCCACCGGGACGAACGGCGCCGACCCCGCCGCCGATCGCCGCGCCTTCTGGATCTGCATGGCCGGGGCGCTGCTGTTCATCGCCGCCATCAACACCGTCAACGCCCTCAGCTGGCTGTCGGAAGACCCCCACGCCGCCCTGGCCCGCGTAATCGTCACCGAAGCCAGCAGCGGCCTGACCGCCATCGCGCTGTTGTGGATTCCCTGGCTGACCTTGAAGCGCCTGCCCCTCGACCGGCCGCCGCTGTGGCGCACCCTGGGCCTGCACCTCGCCGCCCTGCTGGTCTTCTCGGCCCTCCACGTCGCCGCCTTCAGCCTCCTGCGGCTGGTGGTCCTCGGCGCGCTCGGCATCGACTACGAGGTCGGCCCCTGGCTGAACCGCTTCGTCTATGAGCTGCGCAAGGACGCCCTCTACTACGCCATGGTCATGGTCACCTTCTGGCTGGTCCGCGACCGCATCCTGCGCCGCGCGGCGCCGGCCGCCGCCGCCGCCGAACCGGCCACCTTCGACATCCGCGACGGGGCCAGGCTGGTCCGCGCCGAGCTCGCCGACATCCTCGCCGTCTCCTCGGCCGGCAACTACGCCGAGTTCCACTTGGCCGACGGCCGCAGGCCGCTGATGCGCGCCTCCCTGGCCAGCCTGGAGGCAAGGCTCGGCGCGCAGGGCTTCGTGCGCACCCACCGCTCCTGGCTGGTCAACGCCGCCCGCGTCACCGAACTGACGCCGGAAGGCAGCGGCGACTATGCGGTGACGGTCGGCGGCGTCGTCGCCCCGTTGTCGCGGCGGTTTCCGGAGGCGCTGGGGCGGCTGCGCGGCGGCTAGCGCTGGAACGGGTAGAAGCCCGTCCCGAGATTCAGGATCTGCGTCAGCTCATCCAGCGCCGTGCGGCTCTCGACCAGCAGGGCCGGATCGGCCAGGTCGGCCGGCGACAGCCGGTCGCGATACCGCGCCCCCGCCCAGGTCTCCAGCCGCTGCTGAAGGTCCGGCGTAAACCGCTGCCCGGCGTTCGTCGCCGCCAGCTCATCCTCGGTCAGCACCACCCGCAGCCGCAGGCAGGCCGGCCCGCCGCCGTTGCGCATCGACTGGCGCACATCGACATACTCGACCCGCCCGATGGGGCCGTTGCCGCCGACCAGGCCCTGCGCCACCGCATGGGCGCGCGGCGTCTCCGCCACCTCCATCGGGGCGATCAGGGTCAGGCGATCCTCGCCGGGCAGGCTGATCAGCATCGAGTTGAAGAGGTAGCTCTTCACCGCCTCGGCCAACGGTAGGTCGGCTTCGGAGACCTCGACGAACACCGGCTCGAAGCCGGCAACCGCCCGGACGTCGGCCTGCACCGCCGCCCGGTCCTCGAACGCCGCCTCATGGAAGAACAGGCACTGCCTGGCCCCGACGCAAACGACGTCGTTGTGGAACACCCCTGCCTCGATGGCCCGCCGCGCCTGCTGCGCGAACACCGCGCCGCCGGCGCCGTGCCGCCGTTGCACCGCCTCGAAGGCCTGCAGGGTCTGGCGGGCCGGATAGCGTCCGCTCCAGGCCTCCCAGGCGTCGCGGCCCCAGACGAAGAGGTTGACCCCCGCCTCGCCGTGGTCGGCGCAGAGCCGCACATGGTTGGCGGCGCCCTCGTCGGCGAAATGCGGCTGGGCCGGCAGCGGGTCGTGGACGGCGAACCGCGTCTCGTCGGGGAACAGCGCCCGCAACGACCGCGCCGTCTGCTCCCCCTCCAGGCTGCGGTGCAGGTTAGTCAGCAGGTTGGCCGGGGTGAAATGCACCCGCCCGTCGGCGGCGTCGCTGCTCGGCGTCACCGTGGCGGCGTTGGCGGCCCACATCGGACTGGCCGAGCAGGCGGTGTTGAGCAGTTCCGGCGCGGTGCGTCCCGCCGCCTCGATCACCGCCGCGTCGGTCCCGCCGAACCCCAGCGCCCGCAGGAAGCCAACGTCCGGCCGCTCATGCGGCGGCAGCACGAACTGCGGCAGGCCGAGGTCATGCAGCAGCCGCATCTTGGCGAGGCCCTCGATAACCGCCGCTCGCGGGTTCGACGGCTCGCCCTTGTGAATCTCGCTGGCCAGGTTGCCGGGCGCCAGTCCCGCGAAACTGTGCGTCGGGCCGACCAGGCCGTCGCAGTTGGCTTCGACGGCGGCGGTCATGCGGCCCCTGCGAGGAGAGAGCGAAGGGTGGATGACGCAGCTCCCTTCCCCCTCAATGGGGAAAGGGTCGGGGTTGGGGGTGTTCGCGCCGGCCTGTAAGCGAAGGCCAAGGGGGGCGCGAACGCCTCACGCGCTCTTCCACGAGCCGCCGGCGAACACCCCCTCCCAACCCTCCCCCATCGAGGGGGAGGGCTTTGTACGGATGCCCTGCCCGGCGCCGCGCTCAAGGCTTCAACCCCTTGATCTCGCCCAGCGTCGAAACCACCCGGTCCGCCTCGAAGCTCGCCACCGGATAGGCGCAGTAATCGGCCGCGTAATAGGCGCTCGGCCGGTGGTTGCCGCTGTCGCCCAGGCCGCCGAACGGCGCCGTCCCCGCCGCCCCGGTCGTCGGCCGGTTCCAGTTGGCCACCCCCGCCCGGATCCGCTGCTGGAACCGCGTCCACAGGGCCGCGTCGTCGCTGATCAGCCCGGCCGACAGCCCGTAGCGCGTATGGT
>SDZP01000454.1 GCA_004144935.1 Caulobacteraceae bacterium
ATGGAGATGACGTAGCGGGGCTCCGGCATCTGGTCGTAGACCTTGCGCAGGGCCGGGGCCATCTTGTTGGTCAGGGTGCCGGCGACGATCATCACGTCCGACTGGCGCGGGCTGGCGCGGGGCGCAAAACCGTAGCGTTCCAGGTCATAGCGCGGCATGGCCGACTGCATCATCTCGACGGCGCAGCAGGCCAGGCCGAAGGTCATCCACATCAGGCTGCCCGTGCGGGCCCAGGTGATCAGGTCGTCGGCCGCCGCCACCACGAAGCCCTTGTCGGCCAGGCGGTCGGAGATGGCGTCGAAATAGGGGTCGTGGACCTTGGGGTCGTAGGCCGGAACGGTGGAGCGGGCGCCGCTCAGGGCCGGGACCTGGGCGGGCACGGCGGACGTGCTGCCCGGAACGATTACTCCCATTCCAGGGCTCCCTTCTTCCATTCGTAAATGAAGCCGACGGTCAGCACGCCCAGGAAGGTCATCATCGACCAGAAGGCGAACACCGAGGCGTCCTTGGGCAGGTTCATCAGGCTGACCGCCCAGGGGAAGAGGAAGGCCACTTCCAGGTCGAAGATGATGAACAGGATCGACACCAGGTAGAAGCGCACGTCGAACTTCATCCGCGCATCGTCGAAGGCGTTGAACCCGCACTCATAGGCCGAGACCTTCTCGGGGTCCGGCGCGGACGGCGCGAGGATGGCGGCGCCGAAGATGAAGACGAGGCCGATGACCAGCGCGATCCCGATGAAGATCACGATCGGCAGATACTGAAGCAGGAAGGCGTCCATGGTTTCCCCGGGGAGGAGTCGCGCGCGTTGTAGACCAAGGACTGCGGGGGTTCAAAGGGAATGCGCAGTTGCGATTCCTTCTCCCGCCTGTCGGGAGAAGGTGGCCCCCGAAGGGGGTCGGATGAGGGCAGCGCCGCAGGTCGGTGATCAGCCCTGTGCAAACGCAAACCATCGTAGGCCGGCGCTGCCCTCATCCGGCCGCTACGCGGCCACCTTCTCCCGACAGGCGGGAGAAGGGACAGCGCCCGCTTGCCCTACCCGCGCTGCCATGCCGATATCGCCGTTATGAGCAAACGCCCGCTGGCCCTGCGATTCCTCGACGGCGTTGAGCGCCTCGGCGACAGGCTTCCCGATCCGGTCTTCATCTTCGTCTGGCTGATCGGCGCCCTGGTCGTCGCCAGCATCGTCTGCGCCCAGCTGGGCCTGGCGGTGGTCAATCCGGCCACCGGCGAGACCATGGCCGCCGAGAGCCTGCTCAGCGCCGAGAACCTGCGCCAGCTGATCGTCGACATGCCCAAGACCCTGACCAGCTTCCCGCCGCTGGGCATGGTGCTGCTGGTCATGCTGGGGGCCGGGGTCGCCGAGCGGGTCGGGCTGCTCAGCGCCGCCATCCGGGGGCTGGTGCGGCATACGCCCAAACGCCTGCTGGCCCCGGTCATCATCCTGCTGGGCCTGCTCAGCAACCAGGCCGCCGACAGCGGCTTCGTGGTGCTTATCCCCCTGGCCGGGGTCGCCTTCGCCGCCGCCGGTCGCCATCCGCTGGCCGGCATGGCCGCCGCCTTCTCGGCTTGCGTCGGGGCCTTCGCCGGCAATCCGACGCCCAGCCAGTTCGACGCCCTGATCCTCGGCTTCACCGAGCCGGCGGTGCATATCCTCGACGCCAGCTGGAAGGTGAACCTGGTCGGCAACTGGTGGTTCACCGCCGCCGCCGCCGCCCTGTTCGTGCCGATCGGATGGTGGGTCACCGAGGCCATCGTCGAGCCGCGCCTCGGCCCCTGGATCCCGCCGGAAGACCACCGCCCCTCCGACATGCCGCTCAGCCCCGAGGAGCGCCGCGGCCTGGTCTTCGCCGGCCTGGCGGTCGCTGGCGTCGCCGGCCTATGGGCCCTGATGACCCTGCTGCCGACCGGGCCGCTGCTGGACCGCACCGTCGCCGGCATGGGGCAGTGGACGCCCTTCTTCCGCTCGCTGGTCGCCGGCTTCTTCATCCTCTTCCTGCTGGCCGGCATCGCCTTCGGGGCCAGCGTCGGGATCATCAGGAGCCATCGCGACGTCGTCCGGCTGGCGGCCGAGTCGATGATCTCGATGGCCCCCTACATCGTGCTGGCCTTCGCCGCCGCCCACTTCATCGCCATGTTCAACTGGTCCAACCTCGGGGCCATCGTCGCCATCAACGGGGCGCAGGCGCTGAAGGCCACCGGCGTGCCGCTGGTCTTCCTGCTGCTCGGCGTCGTGGTGCTGACCGCCTTCCTCGACCTCTTCATCGGCTCGGCCTCGGCCAAGTGGGCGGCCCTGGCGCCGGTGCTGGTGCCGATGTTCATGGTGCTGGGCGTGTCGCCGGAGATGACCACCGCCGCCTACCGCATGGGCGATTCGACGGTGAACATGGTCAGCCCCCTAATGCCCTACTTCCCGTTGGTCCTGGCCTTCGCCCAGCGCTGGAATCCCAGCCTCGGCGTCGGCGGGCTGATGAGCTCGGTGCTGCCCTACAGCGTCGCCTTCATGATGGTGGCGCTGGCCGTCACCGGCCTGTGGGGGGCGATGCAATGGCCCACCGGACCGGCCGCGCCGTTCCACTATACCGCCCCCGTCGGCCCCCAG
>SDZP01000078.1 GCA_004144935.1 Caulobacteraceae bacterium
CGCCTATCGTCCGGCCGACCAGGATTCGGCCGCGCCGCTGCTGGTCTTCGCCCACTTCGGCGGCGGGGTGATCGGCGATCTCGACACCTGCCATGCCTTCTGCGGCATGCTGGCCCGCTACGGGCGGTGCGCCGTGCTGAGCGTGGACTATCGCCTGGCCCCCGAGCACCGGTTTCCCGCCGGGCTGGAAGACATGCTGGCCGCCTGGCGCTGGGCGCGGGACAACACCACCCGGTTCGGGGCCCCGGCGGGCCGCCTCGCCATCGGCGGCGATTCCATGGGCGGCAACTTCGCCGCCATCCTGGCCCAGGCGATGAAAGCGGCCGGCGAGCCTCAGCCGGTGCTGCAACTGCTCATCTATCCCGCCGTCGACGTGGCGTCCGAGACGCGGTCGATGACCACCTATGCCGACGCCTACCCGCTGTCGCGCGACACCATGACCTGGTTCATGGGCCACTACATGGGCCCGGACGACGATCCGGCCGACCCGCGCCTGTCGCCGATCCGCGCCAGCGACCTGACCGGACTGGCCCCGGCCATCGTCGTCACGGCGGGCTTCGATCCGCTGGTCGACCAGGGCGAGGCCTACGCCCGGCAACTGAAGGCCGCCGGCGTGCCGGTGACCTATCGCTGCTACGACGCCCTGGCCCACGGCTTCACCGCCTTCACCGGCGCGATCCCGGCGGCGGACGCGGCCTGCCGCGAGATCGCCGGGCTGGTGCGCCAGGCCTTCGACAGCGCCGCTTCCTGACGGATCGGTAACATACTGAATAAACAGTAATTTTCTGAACAAGGTTTAATCGACCGCGCCGTTTTGGTGGTTGAGCGACCGAAGTTATGCCATTATCCCCCGCCGCTTGAATTTCAGCGAAGGGGCTATCTCAAATGACCATCACGCCGTTGCGCGCCGCCCTCCTGGGCTCGGCCGTGCTTCTCGTCGCCGCCGCGCCTGCGACCAAACAGACCGTCACCGGCCCGACGGCCGTCTACTGGATCAGCGCCTCGACCGCGGCCGGGCCGATGGCCGGCATGTCGGGCATGGGCGGCCCCGGCGCCTCGGCCCGGCCGCGTTTTGGCCAGATGATGCGGGGCGGCATGGGCTTTGGCGGCGGCGGCCCGGTCAAGACCCTGAAGCTGCAGCTGGGCTCGAGCCGCACGGCGGCGTCGCCGGCCGCCGACCACTTCTGGAGCCCGGCCATTCGCATGGGGGCGTCCGTGCCGCTGCTGTCGCCGAGGCCCGCCGATCCCAATCCGCGCGGCTATGCCGGCCGCACGGACGGCCAGTACGAGCAGCCCAAGGGCCGGCTTCTGATCTACTGGGGCTGCGGCGCCAAGGCGGGCCCCGGCCAGCCGGTGGTGATCGATTTCGCCAAGATGGGCCAGAATCCCCAGGCCGTGGCCGCGATGATGACCGGCCTTGACGTCGCGCCGATGAAGGAGCCGTCGGCCGACCGCTTCGCCACCTACGGCGAATGGCCCAACAGCCGCAACAACGAGCCCGTGCCGGGGGGCGCCTCGCTGGTTGGCGAGCACTCGGTCAAGGGCAACTACAGCCCCGACATCAAGCTGACCCTGACCGCCGGCCAGGACTTCATGGAGCCGATCCGGCTGCGGCAGGGACCGGACGCCGGCGGCGGCACGGCCCTGAGCTGGCCGGCCATCGCCCGCTCGCGCGGCTACCACATCACCGTCATGGGCGCGCAGGAGGCCCGCCGCGGCCAGGAGACGACGATGGTCATGTGGACCTCCAGCCAGGTCCAGGGCGGGGCCTTCGGCACGCCGGACTACATCAGCGACGAGGACCTTGCCCGCCTGGTCGCCAGAAAGGTTCTGCTGCCCGGGACGGCCACGGCCTGCACGGTGCCGGCCGAGGTGGTGAAGGCCTCGCCCAGCGGCCTCCTGAGCATGACCGCCTGGGGCGGCGAGGCCGACTTCGCCTATCCGGCCCGGCCGGCCGATCCCAAGGTGGCCTGGAACATCCAGTGGACCGCCAAGGCCCGCTATCGCTCGACCTACGGCGCCATCCTGGGAATGGAGGACCCGTACGGCGCAGCCGACAACGACGACCAGGGCGACTCTGCGGACCAGCCCAGGGAGAAGAAGGGCGGCAAGGCCCGCGGCATCCTGCGCGGGCTCGGTATTCCGGGGACCTAGGGCGCGGTGTTTCTTCCCCCGGGCAAGCGGGAGAAGGAACGGGTAGACTTCCCTCGCGTCGTTGTTTGATCTTGCGCTCATGCGCGCCCTGATCGTCGACCGTCTCGCCCCTGACTACGCCGGTGTCTCCCTGCAGGAGGTCGCCGTGCCGACCCCCGGTCCCGGCGAGGTGCTGGTCAAGGTGCGGGCGGCGGGGGTCAACTTCCCCGACCTCCTGATGACGCGCGGTGAGTACCAGATGAAACCGGCGCTACCGTTCGGCCTCGGCATGGAGCTGAGCGGCGAGGTCGAGGCGCTCGGTCCCGGCGTCGAGGGCCTTTCCATCGGTGACGCCGTGGTCGGCGGGGCCAAGCTGGGCGGATTCGCCGAGTACGCCCTGCTGCCGGCGGCGGCGGTCCGGGCCAAGCCGGCGGCGCTGTCGTTCGCCCAGGCCTCCGGCTATGGCGCGGCCTACCTGACGGCTTACGTCGCCTTCGTGCGGCGCGCCAACCTGCAGCCCGGCGAGTGGGTGCTGATCCATGGCGCGGCCGGCGGGGTCGGGCTGGCGGCGGTGGACCTGGCCAAGAGCATGGGGGCCAGGGTCATCGCCACCTCGGCCTCGGACGAGAAACTGGCCGTGCTGGAGCGCGAGTATGCGCCGGACGCGGTGCTCAACGTCACGCGCGGCTTCCGCGAGCGGGTCAAGGAGATCACCGGCGGCGGGGCGGACGTCATCTATGGCCCGGTCGGCGGCGCTGTGTTCGACGAGAGCGTCCGCTGCATCGGCTTCGACGGCCGGCTGCTGGTCATCGGCTTCACCTCGGGGCGTATTCCCGAGATCTCGGTCAACATGCCGCTGATCAAGGGCTTCTCAGTGGTCGGGGTGCGGGCCGGCGAATACGGCCGCCAATTCCCCGAACGCGGCCGGGAAAATCAGGCGGCGATCTGGAAGCTGGCCGAGGAGGGCAGGGTGAAGCCCCGCGTCCACGCCGAAGTGCCGCTGGCCGACTGGCGCGAGGCGTTCGAACTGCTGGCCGGGCGCAAGGTGATCGGCAAGGCGGTGATCCGGCCGGACCTCTAAACGGGCGGCCTGTTCTTCGCGGCCTCGATCGCCACGAAGGCCTGCGGCATGGCCTTTCGCATGCGCCCAAGATGATCGGCATGCCGGGCGGCGAACGCGGGGACTTCAGCCAGAGTCTCGGGATAAGGCTCGTCGAGGCTCCAGAACAGGAACCCGTGCCGCACGAGCGCCTCGACCTTCGCCCATTGCTTCAGATCGTCGTGCGGCGGCGGCTTGAACTTCCGGGTCAGGCCGATCGCCGGGCCGGCGCAACGGGGGCAGGTCAGAACGGCCGCCGTCGTGCTGGCGCGCTTGAAGCTGCGGCGGCAGCGGAAACAGGCGTAGGGATGGAGGTAGGACGCCGCTGCGGCCGCTGAAGTCCGCGCCGGCGCTGCAGGAACGCGATTGCCGACGTCCCGCCGCAGCGCCATGCGTCGATGCTTCTCCAAACCCGCGGTCATGTGGCCACTATAGCCTTCAGCGGTTGACTCCGCACACCTCATCCCGTATCCACCCCGGCTCAATCGCGACGGGGCTTTCCCGCCGCGCATAGCTAGTTATTTCTCGGAGCAGACCTGTGAAGCGCACCTTTCAGCCTTCGCGTCTTGTGCGCGCTCGCCGTCACGGCTACCGCGCTCGCATGGCCACCAAGAACGGTCAGAAGATCGTTGCGCGCCGCCGCGCCAAGGGCCGCAAGAAGCTGACGGCCTAAGAGCCGTCATCCTCTCTGCATCGGGGGGCCGACCCCTGGCCGAGCTTTTGAACATCGAACGCATGACGAGGCGGCCCCAGTTCCTGGCGGCCGCCAAAGGCGCTTATCGCGCCCATGGCGCCGTGGTCGTGCAGGTGCGCCAGCGCCAGGACGGCGACCCGGTCGTCCATATCGGATTCACCGCCACCAAGAAGATCGGCGGCGCCGTCGTGCGCAACCGCGCCAAGCGGCGCCTGCGCGAGGCGGCCAGATCGCTGCTCCCCTCTTTCGGACGGCCCGGATGTGACTATGTCTTCGTCGCCCGGGACGGAACGCCCGCGCGCGATTGGGGGCGTTTGCTTGACGATGTGAAAAGCGCGCTGATAAGGCTCGCCGCCGACATACCCGCCGCGCCCCCCGCCGTGTCCAAGGATGGCGCGCCCCCTTCTCCTTCAGCGTTGGTCTGAACCCGCTCCATGCAAAACGACTCCCGCAACACGATCGCCTTCTTCGTCATCGCGGTCATCATGCTGTTCGGCTACCAGATGTTCATCCTGGAGCCTCAGGCCAAGGCCAGGAAGGCCGAGCAGAAGGCCAAGGCGGCGGCCGAGCAGACGGTGGTTCCGGGCAAGCCGGTGCTGCCCAGCGCCCGCGCCGGCAATCTCAGCCGCGCCGCCGCCATCGCCGAGTCGCCGCGCGTGCCGATCCGCACCCTGGGCCATGACGGCAAGCCGGTGCTGGCCGGCTCGATCAACCTGACCGGCGGCCGCGTCGACGACCTGGCTCTGGAACAGTATGGCCAGACGGTCGAGAAGACCTCGCCCCGTGTCGACCTGCTGCGCCCCGAGGGCAGCGCCAACGCCTTCTTCGCCGAGTTCGGCTGGAAGGCCGACAATGTCGCCGGCCTGCCCGGCGACAAAACGGTCTGGACGGTCAAGAGCGGGCAGACCCTGACCGAGAAGACCCCCGTCGTGCTGACCTACACCTCGCCCCAGGGCCTGGTGTTCGACCGCACCATCTCGGTCGACGACCACTACATGTTCACCGTCAACGACACGGTGACCAACACCAGCGCCGCCCCGATCGCGCTTGAGCCCTACGCGGCCGTGCGCCGGGCCGGCCTGCCCCCCGAGGCCGGCAAGGGCCAGAACGTCCACGAAGGCGCGGTCGGCTGGCTGGACAAGGGGCTGCGGCTGAAGAAGTACGCCCCCTGGAAGAAGGACGCCGGCAAGGGCAAGGGCGAACAGACCTGGGCCACCACCGGCGGCTGGCTGGGCATCACCGACAAATACTGGCTGGCGGCGATCATCCCCGACCAGGCCGAGAAGATCCAGGCGCAGTTCCTGCAGGTGACGCAGGACGGCCGCGACTACTACATCACCGGCCTGATCGGCGCGGCCAAGACCGTCGCGCCGGGCGCGACGATCAACGAGACCACCCGCCTGTTCGCCGGCGCCAAGCGCGCCGAGCTGCTGAAATCCTACCAGAAGAACCTCGGCGTCCCCGAGCTGGACCGGGCCATCGACTGGGGCGTGCTGTTCTTCCTGACCCGGCCCTTCTTCATGGCCCTGGAGTTCTTCTACGGCTTCGTCGGCAACTTCGGCGTCGCCATCCTGCTGGTCACCCTCTGCGTGCGCATCCTGCTCTTCCCGCTGGCCAACAAGTCCTACGAGTCGATGAGCCGGATGAAGAAGCTCACCGAGCCGATGAATGCGCTGAAGGAGAAGTACAAGGACGATCCGGCCAAGCTGCAGGCCGAGACGATGGAGCTGTACAAGCGCGAGAAGGTCAATCCGGTCGCCGGCTGCCTGCCGCTGTTCATGCAGATCCCGGTGTTCCTGGCTTTCTACAAGGTGCTGTCGGTGACCATCGAGATGCGCCACGCGCCGTTCGTCGGCTTCGTGAAGGACCTGTCGGCGCGTGATCCGACCAACATCTGGAACCTGTTTGGCCTGATCCCCTACGATCCGGGCTCGCTGCCGCTGGTCGGCGGCCTGCTCACCACCCATCCGGCCGCGCTGGGCTTCGGCAATGGGGCGCTGGGCCTGGGCATCTGCGTGCTGGTCTACGGCTTCACCATGTGGCTGACCACGGCGATGAACCCGCCGGCGCCCGATCCCATGCAGCAGAAGATCTTCCAGCTGATGCCGATCCTGTTCACTTTCATCATGGCCCCCTTCGCGGTCGGCCTGATCATCTACTGGACCTTCTCCAACACCCTTTCGATCCTGCAGCAGTACCTCATCATGCACCGTCTGAAGGTCGATAACCCGATCGACAAGTTCCTCAGCCGGTTCTCGGCCAAGGCCGCCTGATGACCGAAACCCCCCTGTTCACTGACGAGCAGCTGGAGGAGGCGCGCGTCCTCTTCGCCGGCCAGGCGACGTTCATGATGGGGGCGGTGAAGATGGACGGCCTGCCGCCGGCCGACATGCCGGAGGTCTGTTTCGCGGGCCGCTCCAACGTCGGCAAGTCGAGCCTGATCAACGGGCTGGTCGGTCACAAGAAGCTGGCCCGGGCCTCGAACGAGCCCGGCCGGACGCGGGAGATCAACTTCTTCATCCTGGCCGACAAGATCCGGCTGGTCGATTTGCCTGGCTATGGCTTTGCCCGGGTGTCGCGCTCGGCGGCCAACAAGTTCCAGGACCTTGGCCGGCAGTACCTGCGCGGGCGGCCGAACCTGAAGCGGGTCTATCTGCTGATCGACGCCCGCCATGGGCTGAAGGAGGTCGACAAGGAGGCGCTCGACGCGCTGGACCTGTCGGCGGTGAGCTACCAGATCGTCCTGACCAAGGCCGACAAGATCAAGCCGCATGAGGCCGCGGCCCTGGTGGTCAAGACCCAGGGCCAGATCGCCAAGCGTCCGGCGGCCTTTCCACGGGTGATCGCCACCTCGTCCGAAAAGGGCGACGGGCTGCCGGAACTGCGGGCCGAGATCAAGGCCGTCTGCGAGGCCTGACCGTCCGCTGGCGCTACGGCCCCTTCACGACCTCGCCGCCCTTCATGACGAAGGGCACGCTCTCCAGCACCCGCACGTCGGCCAGGGGGTCGCCCCTGACGGCGATCAGGTCGCCCCAGGCGCCGGCCTTGATCTCGCCGACCTGGCCGCTCTGGCCCAGCGCCTCGGCGGCGGTGACGGTGGCGCTCTGGATGGCCAGCAGGGGCGTGGCGCAATAGCGGACCATGACGGCGAACTGCTTGGCGTTGTCGCCGTGGGGGAAGATGCCGGCGTCGGTCGAGAAGATCTGCTTCACCCCCGCCTTCACCGCCTTGCAGAAGTTCTGCCGCTGGGCTTCGGCGATGTCGCGGTCCTTCTTCAGTTCGCTCTCGCGGACGCCGTTCTTGGGACCCTCGGCCTGGGTGTACTCGGTGTTGTAGATGTCCATGCCGAAGTAGGCGCCGTGCTTGAGGGCGGCCTTGATGCCGGCGTCGTCGACCAGGGAGGCATGCTCGATGGTGTCAACGTCGCCCTCGATGGCGGCCAGGATGCCTTCCGGCCCGTGGGCATGGGCGGCGACCTTCATCTCGGCCATGTGGGCCTCGCTGGTGACGGCCTTGATCTCTTCCAGGGTCATCTGCTGGACGCCGACCGCGTCGTTGGAGAAGACCCCGCCGGTCGCGCAGATTTTGATCACCTTGGCGCCGTACTTCTTCAGCTTGCGGACCATCTTGCGGGCCTCGTCCGGGCCGTCGGCGACGCCGGGGGCTGTCTGGTTGGCGCTGGGGGGGAAGTAGGTCGAGTCGCAGTGGCCGCCCGTGGCGCTCATCGCATAGGCGGCCGGCACGATCCGCGGGCCGACAACGATGCCTTCCTCAATGGCTTCCTCGACCCCGACGTCGTTGTAGCTGTCGGAGCCGACGTTGCGCACGGTGGTGAAGCCGGCCAGCAGGGTGGCCTTGGCGTTGGCGGCGGCGACCACGGTCCAGAAGCTGTCGGTGAAGGCCAGATCGTTGTAGCCGCTGTATTGCGGCGAGGAATCGAGGTGCACATGCATGTCGATGAGGCCCGGCAGCAGGGTGAGACCCGGCAGGTCGATGGTCTTGGTCCCGGCCGGCAGGGTCATCGAGGCGGGGCTGCCGACGGCGGTGATCTTGCCGTCGGTGATCACCACCATCGGCTTTTCGACATACTTGCCGGTGCGCACGTCGAGCAGCCGTTCGGCGGTCACCGCGACGGTGGCGGCGCCGGCCACGCCGGCCAGCAGGCTCAACGCGACGCCGGCGGTCAGGGCAAGTTTGCGCATGGTGTAAGGCTCCCCAGGAAAGCGCCGACGCTAGGAGCATTCGGCGGCGAAGGGAACGGCGGGGTTGCGCCGGGCGGCCGCCTTAAGCCACCCTGAGCCTCATGAGCGAGAATTTCGAGAGTTTCGACGGCGAGCGGATCGCCATCCACCGGCTGGGCGCGGGCCGCCCCGTGCTGCTGCTGCACGGCTTCATCGCCAACGCGCGGCTGAACTGGTTCGAGCCGGGCATCGCCCAGGCCCTGGCCGACGCGGGCTTCGAGGTCATCGCGCCAGACCTGCGCGGGCATGGCGATTCGGCGGCGCCGGAGGCGGCCACGGCCTGGCCGGGGGACGCGCTTGCGCTGGACCAGGCGGCCCTGGTCAAGCATCTGGGCCTGACCGACTACGACCTGGTCGGGTACAGCCTGGGGGCGCGGACGGCGGTGCGCTTCATGGTCGCCGGAGCGCGGCCGCGGCGCTGCGTGCTGGGCGGCATGGGCGACAGCGGCGTCATGCAGGCGGGCGCCCGGGCGGCGATGTTCGAGGACAGCATCCGCAATGGCGAGAACGCCAGGGACCCCCGGGCCGGCAAATACATCCAGGCGCGAATCGCGGCCGGCGGCTTCAATCCCCGCGCCCTGCTAGGGGTGCTGAGCAGCTTCGTACCGACAACGGCGCAGGACCTGGCAGGCCTGGACGTGCCGACCCTGGTGGTCTGCGGCGCGAACGACGCCGACAACGGCAACCCTGAGAAGCTGGCCATGGCCATGCCCAACGCCAAGGCCGTGCGCGTGCCCGGCGATCACCTGACAACGGTGGGCGAACCGGCGCTGGCCAAGGCGATGGTGGATTTCCTGACGGCGTGACCCTTCATCCTCCCCGTAGACGGGGAAGGTTGCGGCTCACCGGAACGGCGGCTCGTCGAAGGCGCGGAGCTTGCGGCTGTGCAGGCGCGGGCCTTCGGCGCGGAGCAGGTCGACGGTGGCGATGCCGATCTGCAGGTGCTGGCCGATGGCGCGTTCGTAGAAGGCGTTGGCCTGGCCGGGCAGCTTGATCTCGCCGTGCAGCGGCTTGTCCGAGACGCAGAGCAGGGTGCCGTAAGGCACCCGGAAGCGGAAGCCCTGGGCGGCGATGGTGGCGCTTTCCATGTCGATACCGACTGCCCGGCTCTGGTTGAAGCGCAGGGCGCTGGAGGTGTAGCGCAGCTCCCAGTTCCGATCGTCGGTGGTGACCACTGTGCCGGTCCGCAGGCGGCGCTTGAGCTGCTCGCCGCTCTCGCCGCTGATCAGCTTGGCGGCGTCGTAGAGGGCGCGCTGGACCTCGGCGATGCTGGGAATGGGGATGTCGGGCGACAGAACCGCATCCAGGACATGGTCTTCCCGAAGGTAGGCGTGGGCCAGGACATAGTCGCCGATCCGCTGGCTGCCGCGCAGGCCGCCGCAGTGGCCGATCATCAGCCAGGCCTGCGGACGCAGGACCGCCAGGTGGTCGGTGATGGTCTTGGCGTTGGATGGCCCGACGCCGATGTTGACCAGGGTGATGCCCTGACCGTTCGGGGCCATCAGGTGGTAGGCGGGCATCTGGTGACGCCGCCAGGCGCCGTTGGCGACGGCCAGTTCGGGGTCGGGGGTATCCTTGGTGACGAAGACGCCGCCGGAGCAGCTCAGGGCCTCGTAGGTCCCTTCCTTCAGCTGCTCGCAGCCCCAGCGGACGAACTCGTCGACGTAGCGGTGATAGTTGGTGAACAGGATGTACTGCTGGACGTGCTCGGCCGGGGCGCCGGTGTAGTGCTTCAGGCGGGCCAGGGAGAAGTCGGTGCGCAGGCCGTCGAACAGGGCCAGGGGCCGGTCCTCGGCCATCAGCGGATCCCACAGGCCGTCGGCCACCTCGTCGCCGATGTAGGCAAGCTCGGTGGCCGGGAAGAAGCGGGCGATCTCGCTGGCCTGGGCGTCGGCCAGGCTCAGGTCGCCGCCGTCCAGCACGTAGGGGAAGGGGATTTCCTGGGTCGAGCGGCCGACGTCGACCTCGACGTCGAAGTCTTCCAGCAGGTGGGCCAGCTGTTCGACCAGGTAGTCGTGGAACATGGCCGGGCGGGTGACGGTGGTGGCGTAGTGGCCGGGATCGGACAGCCGGGCATAGGCGCGGGTGATCACCGGATAGCCGCTTTCGCCCGACCAGCTCAGGCGCAGCTCGGGATAGGCGTAGGCGCCGTTCTCGCGAAGGCTGGGGTCGGGCCGCTTGCCCTCCTCGAGGAAGGCCTTGAGATTTTCGCGCAGGCAGGAGACGGAACGGTCGTATTCTTGTTCAAGCCGCTCGACGATGGCGGCTGCTTCTTTTTGCTTTTTCATGGCGCCTTATAGCGGCGACTTGTGAAAAAGGGGAGACGGGCGGCCGAAATCCGCCAAACAACTCCCGGGTCCGATCATTACATGGGCGAGGCGAGGGCCGGACAGGCGGCCGACGCTTGAACAACGCCAGGGCGCCAACCACATCAACGGCATGAACAATTCTCTGCGCACCTTCATGCTGCTGGCGGCGCTGACCGCCGTCTTCCTTGTCGTCGGCTATTTCATCGGCGGGACCGCGGGCATGCTGATCGCCCTGGTGCTGGCCGGCGGCATGAACCTGTTCAGCTACTGGAACGCCGACAAGATCGTGTTGCGGATGTACGGGGCGGTCGAGGTCGATGAGCGCCATCCGGAAGCGCTGATCCGCACCTATGCCGCCGATGTGCTGGAGATGGCCCAGCGCGCCGGCCTGCCGCCGCCGAAGGTCTATGTCATCGAAGGCGAACAGCCCAACGCCTTCGCGACGGGACGCAATCCCCAGAACGCGGCGGTGGCGGCGACCGTCGGCCTGCTGCGGATGCTAGACCGACGGGAAATCCGCGGCGTCATGGCTCATGAGCTGTCGCATGTGCGCAACCGCGACACCCTGACCATGACGATCACCGCCACCATCGCCGGGGCGGTTTCGGCCCTGGCCAACATCGGCCTGTTCTTCGGCGGCGACCGCGACCGGCCCGCGGGCTTGATCGGAACCATCGCCCTGGCCATCCTGGCGCCGATCGCCGCCGCCCTGGTCCAGATGGCGATCAGCCGGGGCCGTGAGTACGAAGCCGACAAGGGCGGCGCCGAGATCAGCGGCGATCCGGACGCCCTGGCCAGCGCCCTAACGCGGATCGAGGGCTGGGCCCACCGCGAGCCGAACCATACCGCCGAGCGCAATCCGGCGACGGCGCAGATGTTCATCATCAACCCGCTGTCGGGGCAGGGAGCGGACAACCTGTTCTCGACGCACCCCAGCACCCGCAACCGCGTCGAGGCCCTGCGCAGGCTGGCGGGGCGGGCCCGGCCGGTGATCGAGGGCGACCGGGTGACGGCCGTACCGACGACCCGGGACCGGCGCAAGACCGGGCCCTGGGCTTGATCTTGGCGCGGCCGGGGGCTATCTGACCCCCGTCACTGGGGAGTAGCCGCCCGCGTATCCAGCGGGGACGCCGTCAACAGACTTGGGGTTCGCCCCATGGCGGCGT
>SDZP01000455.1 GCA_004144935.1 Caulobacteraceae bacterium
TTCGGACACCCCCTGCGCCAGGTAGGGGTAGAGCTTCTTCCCGTTGGTCAGCACGACGAAGGTGGCGCGCTCCCTGGGAAAGTGCAGGATGTCCGACAGGGCCGGGCCGCCGGAGTGGCCGACCGCCGTCCTGCCGTTGATGTCGCGCACCGCCCAGCCCAGCGCGAAGCCGTTCGCCTCGCCATTGCCCAGCCGGGACGGCGTCCACATGGCGTCGAGGCTCTGCCGGCGCAGCAGGCTACCCCCGTCGAGGGCGACCGCCAGTTTCGCCAGGTCCTGCACCGAAGCGATCAGGCCGCCGGCGCTGTAGCTCAGTGGACTGAAATGGAAGCGGAACTCGCGGTGCCGGTCCCCGTTCCAGTCGTAGACGCTGGCGCGCCTGGGCAGCACATCGACGCTGCGCATGTTCGGGTCGCCGCTGCTGTACTCGAAATCGGCGCGCAAGCCGAGCGGACCGGTGACCCAGTGTTTCAGGGCCCGGGGGTAGGGCATGCAGGCGGCGGCTTCAATTACCTTGGCGAGGACGATGTATCCGGCGATGCCGTAGCTGGCCGACGCGCCCGGCGCGTGATCGAGTGGCAGGGCCGCCGCGGCGGCGACATACGCGTCGAGCGTGCTGTCCGGCTTCGCCTCGACCTTGTCGGGAATGCCGGCGGAATGGCCCGCCAGGTGGCGCAGCGTGATGGCGCGCCAGGCCGGCGGCGCATCCGGCAGGTACTTGAGGATGCTGTCGTCAAGCGACAGCCGGCCCGCTTCCTCCAGGCGCATCAGCAACAGGCCGGTGAACGGCTTGGTGGACGAGGCCAGCTGGAAGGCGGTGTCCGGGCCGACCGCTTGTTGCCATTCGAGGTTGGCCAGGCCATAGCCCTTGAGCTTGACGATCTTCCCGTCGCGGACGATCGCGACCGCGGCGCCAGGGACGTGGTTGAGCGCCATCTGCTTGCGCATGTAGTCGTCGACCTGGTCGGCGCGGGACGGCGCCGTGCTCGCAAAGAGGAGCGCGGCGATAAACAGGTACATGCGGGTGCGCGTGTGCAGGGACATCATCATGGTGACCGGATGGGTGGTCTCCCGATCTTAGGTCCAAACCGGGCCTAACGAAAGGCGCCGGCGCCGCTTCCCCCACGCATGGGGGCAGCGGCCCCGTCGTTCCACGACGTCAGTCCAGCGGCACGCTGCGATAGCGGTTGACATCTTGCGCCGCGACCGGCGGCGCCGCGTTGCCCCAGCTGGCGCGCACGTAGGTCAGCACGGCGGCCACCTGGGCGTCGTTCAGCTCGTGGCTGTAGGGCGGCATGCCGTACGGGCGCGGGTTGCCGGCGGTCCCGGGCGGGAAGCCGCCATTGAGCACGAGGCGGATCGCGTTCACGGCCGGGGTCATGGTCACCGCCCGGTTGCCGGCCAGCGGCGGGTAGGCCGCGCCCTTGCCATTGCCCTTGCCCTGGCCGTCCGCGCCGTGGCAGTCCACGCAATAGCTGCCGTACAGGCGCCGCCCTTCGGCCAGCAACGGCTCGCCCGCGCGTTCGCCGCTGTCCTGGACAGGCGCCCCGGTCGAGGGCAGCGACTTCAGGTAGGTCGCCATCGCGCCCAGGTCGTTCGCCGTCAGGTGCTGCAGGCTGCGCGCCACCACTTCGGCCATCGGGCCGGTGGCCGAGCCGCGCGGCGAGATGCCGGTGCCGAGCAGCGCGACGATGTGTTCCTTGTCCCAGTCTTTCATGCCCGCTTCGCCGCTCGCGGTGAGCGAGGGCGCGTACCAGCCGATGGTCGGAATCAGGCCGCCGGACAGGCTCTCGCCCGTTGCGCCCAGCCGATTCCGGGTGCTGTGGCAGGCGCTGCAGTGGCCCAAGCCCTCGACCAGGTAGGCGCCGCGGTTCCATGCGAGGTCGCGCGCCGGCTGCGGCGTGAACACGGCCGGCTTGAAATACAGCAGGCGCCAGCCCGCCAGCAGCGCCTGCTGGTTGTAGGGGAAGTCGAGTTCGTGCGGCTGGTTCGGCCGGCGTTGCGGCGCCAAGCTGCGGAAATAGGCGTACAAGGCGTCCGAATCGGTCCGCGAGACCCGGGTGTAATTCGTGTAGGGGAAGGCGGGGTAGAGCAGGCGGCCGTCGCGCGACTTGCCGTTGTGCAGGGCGTTCCAGAAATCGTCGGCGGACCACAGGCCGATGCCGGTGTCGCGGTCCGGTGTCAGGTTGGGGCCGTAGAGGCGGCCGAAGGGCGTGTCGAGGGCGCGCCCACCCGCATACTCGGCGCCGCCGCGCGCCGTGTGGCAGGCCACGCAGTCGCCGGCGCGCGCCAGGTAGGCGCCGCGCGCGATATTGGCCGGCGTCGGGGCCCAGGCGGCCGGGGAAGTCGACGCGATGAATTCTTCACGCGGCCAGGCGATGGCGACGGCAATGACGGCAAGCGCGGCCAGCAGCAGGGCGATTTTCTTCATGGCTGCTCCGGGGCGCTGCCGCAGGCGAGGGGCAGGGGGCGTGCGACCGCTTCGGCTGGACGTGGGTCGGCGGGCACCGGCTGGGCGGCCAGCCAGCTGGACACGGCGTTCACGTCGTCCAGCGACAGGCGGGTCGTGATGGCGGCCATGCAGTCGGGC
>SDZP01000079.1 GCA_004144935.1 Caulobacteraceae bacterium
CTTCGGGCTGGGCCTCGCCGGCAACCGCCGCGGCCGGCTCGGCCTTCGGCGCTTCGGTCTTGGGGGCCTCGGCCTTGGCAGGCTCCGCCTTGGGGGCGGCTGCCGCGCCGCCGGCCGTCACGACGCCGAGCAGGGCGCCGGGCACGACGGTCTCGCCGTCGGCGGCGGCGATGCTTTCCAGCACCCCGTCCGACGGGCTGGCGACCTCCAGGCTGACCTTGTCGGTTTCCAGCTCGACGAGGATCTCATCCCGCTTCACCGCATCGCCCGGCTTCTTCTTCCAGCTGGCGACCGTCGCCTCGGTGACGGATTCGCCAAGGGCGGGGGTGGTGATGTCGGCCATAGATCCTTACTCGTCTGTCTGTTTTCGTCGGTCGCCGGAGGAAGCCGGCGTCATATTCAGGCGAAGGCGTCGTTCAGGAACGCTTCAAGCTCTCGCATGTGCCGGCTCATCATGCCGGCGGCGGTGGAGGCGCTGGCCGGGCGGCCCAGGTAGCGGGCGCGCTTGGCCTTCAGATCCATGCGGTCGAGGGTCAGTTCCAGCCAGGGATCGACGAAGGTCCAGCCGCCCATGTTCTTCGGCTCTTCCTGCACCCAGACCAGCTCGGCGTTCTTGAACCGGCCGAGCACCGCCATGACCGATTTCAGTGGCCAGGGGTAAAACTGCTCGATGCGCATGATGTAGACGTCGTCGCGGCCGGCCTTGGCGCGCGCTTCGATGAGGTCGAAGTAGACCTTGCCGGAGCAGGCGATGACGCGGGTGATCTTGTCGTCCGGCTGCAGGGTGACGCCGCCGACATCGCAGCCGGCCTCGGCGCCGTCGATCAGCACCCGGTGGAAGCTGCCGCTCTCCGCCATGTCCTCGAGGTTGGACACCGCCTTCTTGTGACGCAGCAGGCTCTTGGGCGTCATGACGATCAGCGGCTTGCGGAACTCGCGGTGCATCTGACGGCGCAGGGCGTGGAAGTAGTTGGCCGGGGTCGAGCAGTTGACCACCTGCATGTTGTCCTCGGCGCAGGACTGCAGGAAGCGCTCCAGCCGGGCCGAGCTGTGCTCGGGGCCCTGGCCCTCGTAGCCGTGGGGGAGCAGCATGACGAGGCCGCTCATCCGCAGCCACTTGCGCTCGCCCGAGGCGATGAACTGGTCGATGACCACCTGGGCCCCGTTCACGAAGTCGCCGAACTGGGCTTCCCAGAGAGTCAGGGTGTTGGGGTCGGCCAGGCTGAAGCCGTACTCGAAGCCGAGGACCGCCTCTTCCGACAGCAGGCTGTCGATGACCTCGTAATGGGCCTGGCCTGGGCGCAGGTTGTTCAGCGCCGTGTAGTGCTCTTCCGTGGTCTGGTCGATCAGGTCGGAGTGGCGCTGGGTGAATGTGCCGCGCACGCTGTCCTGGCCGCTGAGGCGGACCGGATAGCCCTCGTCGAGCAGGGTGGCGAAGGCCAGGTGTTCGGCCAGGGCCCAGTCGATGCCCTCGCCGGCGTCGATGGCCGCGCGGCGGTTCTCGACCATGCGCTTGACGGTCTTGTGGACGTCGACGCCGCCGGGAACGGCGGTGATCTTGTGGCCCAGATCGATCAGCTTCTGGAGCGGCACGCCGGTCTGGCCCTTGCGCTCCTCGTCGCCCGGCAGGGTCAGGCCGGCCCACTTGCCGTCCAGCCAGTCGGCCTTATCGGCCTTGTAAGCCTTGCCGCCCTCGAACTCGGCGTCGAGGAAGTCGTCGAATTCCTTGATCCAGGTGTCGAGGTCGGCCTGGGTGGCGACGCCCTCTTCGATCAGGCGGGTCGAGTAGAGTTCGCGGGTCGAGGGGTGGCCCTTGATGCGCGCATACATCAGCGGCTGGGTCATCGTCGGGTCGTCGCCCTCGTTGTGACCAAAGCGCCGGTAGCAGAACATGTCGATGACCACGTCCTTGCCGAACTGCTGGCGGTACTCGGTGGCCACCTTGGCGGCGTAGACCACCGCTTCGGGGTCGTCGCCGTTGACGTGCAGGATGGGCGCCTCGACCATCAGCGCCACGTCCGACGGATAGGGGCTGGTGCGGCTGTAGTGCGGCGCGGTGGTGAAGCCGATCTGGTTGTTGACGATGAAGTGGATGGTCCCGCCGGTGCGATAGCCCTTCAGGCCCGACAGGGCGAAACACTCGGCCACCACGCCCTGGCCGGCGAAGGCGGCGTCGCCGTGCAGCAGCAGCGGCAGCACATGGGTGCGGCCGGCGTCCGGCGTCTCGCGCAGGGTGAAGGCCTGCTTGGCGCGGGCCTTGCCCAGCACCACCGGGTTGACGATTTCCAGGTGCGACGGGTTGGCGGTCAGCGACAGGTGGACGTTGTTGCCGTCGAACGAGCGGTCCGAACTGGCGCCCATGTGGTACTTCACGTCGCCCGAGCCCTCGACGTCGGACGGCAGGCTGGTGCCGCCCTGGAACTCGTGGAAGATGACGTGGTAGGGCTTGCCCATGACGGCGGCCAGGACGTTCAGGCGGCCGCGGTGCGGCATGCCGAGGACGATGTCCTTCACGCCCAGCGCGCCGCCGCGCTTGATGATCTGTTCCAGCGCCGGGATGCAGGCCTCGGCCCCGTCCAGGCCGAAGCGCTTGGTGCCCGGGAAGCGCTTGTGCAGGAAGCGCTCGAAGCCCTCGGCCTCGATCAGCTTCTTGAGGATGGCGACCTTGCCCTCCTTGGAGAAGGTGATTTCCTTGTCTCGGCCCTCGATGCGCTCCTGGATCCAGCCCTTCTCGGCCGGGTTCGAGATATGCATGTACTGCACGCCGACGTTGCCGCAGTAGGTCCGGCGCAGGATCTCGAGGATCTCGCGCAGGGTCGAGGTCTCAAGCCCAAGCACGAAGTCGAGGAAGATGGTCCGGTCCAGATCGGCCTCGGTGAAGCCGTAGCTCGACGGCTCCAGCTCGCTGGCGTCGCCGGGGGGCAGGGCGATGCCCAGCGGATCGAGGTTGGCCTTCAGGTGGCCGCGCATCCGGTAGGCGCGGATCATCATGATGGCGCGCAAGGAGTCGGTAGTGGCGGCGCGGATCGCCTCGACGCTGGCGGTCGGGGTCTTGGTCTCGATGGCCTTGCCGAGCTTGGCCTCGATGGCGGGGGCGGCGGGCCACTGGCCGTCCAGCGCCGGCAGCCAGTCGGGGCGCGCGCCTTGCGGCCGGTTGGGGGTCCAGGCCGGCTTGGCCGCATTGGCCTTGATGGTCTGGGCCTGGTCGGTGAGGCTGGCGAAGAAGGCCTGCCAGGAGCTGTCGACGGAGCCGGGGTTCTCGGCCCAGCGGGCGTGCAGGTCTTCGACGTAGTCGGCGTTGCCACCGTAGAGGAAGGAAGTTTCGGTCAGGATCTGATTGATGTGACCTGCGTCGTCCGCCATTGCACTCGCGCCAGTTTACGCCGCTCGCAGAGGAGAGGCCTTGGAATGGGTGCTCATATAGGCCGACCGCCTGTGAATGGGGAGATAAACAGCGCGGATTTGTTGGGTTTTTTCGGGTTTTGAATACGACAACGCCGGCGATCGTCTCCGATCGCCGGCGTGGCCGGATAAAAGCCCAGGTGTTGCCTAGCCCTTCAGCACTTCGACCAGCGTCTCACCCAGACGCGCCGGCGAGGGCGAGACCCGGATGCCGGCCGCTTCCATGGCGGCGGTCTTGTCGCCCGCGCCGCCCTTGCCGCCGGAGATGATCGCGCCCGCGTGGCCCATGCGGCGGCCGGGAGGGGCGGTGACGCCGGCGATGAAGCCGACCATCGGCTTCCAGCGGCCCTTCTTGCGCTCATCGGCGATGAACTGGGCGGCGTCCTCTTCGGCGCTGCCGCCGATTTCGCCGATCATGATGATCGACTTGGTCGCCTCGTCGGCCAGGTACATCTCGAGGATGTCGATGAACTCAGTGCCCTTGACCGGGTCGCCGCCGATGCCGACCGCCGAAGTCTGGCCGAGGCCGACGTTGGTGGTCTGGAACACTGCCTCATAGGTCAGGGTGCCGGAGCGCGAGACGACGCCGACGCTGCCCTCGGAGAAGATGCCGCCCGGCATGATGCCGATCTTGCACTGGTTGGGCGTCAGCACGCCCGGGCAGTTGGGGCCGATCAGGCGGGACTTGCTGCCCGACAGGGCGCGCTTGACCTTGACCATGTCCGAGACCGGGATGCCCTCGGTGATGCAGACGATCAGCGGCACGTCGGCGTCGATGGCCTCCAGGATGCTGTCGGCGGCGAAGGGCGGCGGCACGTAGATGACCGAGGCCGTCGAGCGCACCGGGGCCGACGTGGGTCGTGCCGCCTTTGCCGGGCGTGACGCCGCCGACCATCTTGGTGCCGTAGGCGATGGCCTGTTCGGTGTGGAAGGTCCCCTGGCTGCCGGTGATCCCCTGGCAGATGACCTTGGTGTTCTTGTCGATCAGAATGGACATGCGGGCTCTCTAGCCTTGAATTTCTGGGTGAAGGCGGCGCGGCTCAGGAGCCACGCACCGCCTTGACGATCTTCTCGGCCCCGTCGGAGAGGTCGTTGGCCGCGATGACGTTGAGGCCGCTCTCGGCGATGATCTTCTTGCCGAGCTCGACGTTGGTGCCTTCCAGGCGCACCACCAGCGGAACCTGCAGCCCGACTTCCTTCACCGCGGCGATGACGCCCTCGGCGATGATGTCGCAGCGCATGATGCCGCCGAAGATGTTGACCAGGATGCCTTTGACGTTGGGGTCGGCGGTGATGATCTTGAAGGCCGCGGTGACCTTCTCCTTGCCGGCGCCGCCGCCGACATCGAGGAAGTTGGCCGGCTCGGCGCCGTACAGCTTGATGATGTCCATGGTGGCCATGGCCAGGCCGGCACCGTTGACCATGCAGCCGATTTCGCCGTCGAGGGCGATGTAGCTGAGGTCGTACTTGCTGGCTTCGATTTCCTTCTCGTCCTCCTCGGTCTCGTCGCGCAGGGCGACGATGTCGGGATGGCGGAACAGGGCGTTGCCGTCGAAGCTGATCTTGGCGTCGAGGACGCGCAGGTGCTGGTCCTCGGTGACAATCAGCGGGTTGATCTCCAGCATCTCCATGTCCTTGCCCACGAAGGCGGCATAGAGTTGGCCGAGGATGACGCCGGCTTCCTTGGCAAGTCCGCCGGTCAGGCCGAGGGTCTTGGCCAGGGTGCGGCCGTGGTGCGGCTGGACGCCGGTCACCGGGTCGATGCTGAAGGTCTTGATCATGTGCGGCCGGTTGTGGGCCACTTCCTCGATGTCCATGCCGCCCTCGGTGGAGGCGACGACCGACACGCGGCTGGTCTCACGGTCGACCAGCAGGGAGATGTAGAACTCCTTGTCGATGTCCGAGCCGTCCTCGATGTAGAGGCGGTTGACCTGCTTGCCCTTGGGGCCGGTCTGGTGCGTCACCAGCACCCGGCCGAGCATCTCCTCGGCGTTCTTGCGGACCTCTTCGACCGTCTTGACGACGCGGACGCCGCCCTTGCTGTCGGGGCCCAGGCCTTCGAAACGGCCCTTGCCGCGGCCGCCGGCGTGGATCTGGCTTTTGACGACGAAGATCTTTCCGCCCAGCCGCTCGGCGGCGGAGGCGGCTTCGTCGGGGGTCAGGGCGGGGAAGCCCTTGGACACGGGAGCGCCGAACTCGGCGAGGACGGCCTTGGCCTGGTATTCGTGAATGTTCATCGCTGGAAGGAACTCGCCTTGTGCGCTGGGGGCCCGCCGGAAGCACGGACGGGGCCTTATAGGCGCCGCACGTAAGGGCAGGCAACCGCCGAAAAATCCTCTTTCGGCCAGCCCTGAAACGAAAAGGGCGGCCCGCTTTCACGGGCCGCCCCTGGCGCGTCGGTCGGTCGGACCGCCTAGTACTTGTAGCCGAACCGCAGGGTCACGGTGCTGGGGGCGCCGTAATAGACGGTGCGGATGTTGCCGACCGAGGAGAACTCCTGACCGTCGGTCTTGTAGGTCTCGTCGCCGATGTTCTGGCCGTAGAGGCCGACGTTGAAGTGGCCGTCGGCGTCGGTCCAGACGACGCGGGCGTCGAACAGCCAGTACCGGCCCTGGAACAGGCCATCGATCCGGGTGCGGCTGTTGGTCAGGGTGTTGTCGACCGCCAGCGCCTGCTCCGATCGGAAGCGGGCCTGGGCGCCGATGGTCAGATCGCCGCCGCCGCCGAGGTCAAAGCTGTACTGGGCGCCGTAGCGCACGGTCCATTTCGGCGAGAAGGCCGGGTCCTGGAAGTCGCGGTTGCCGCCGGTCAGGACGAAGCGAACGTCGTCGAAGCCGTCGTACTTGGCGTTCAGGTAGCCGACCTGGGCGTCCAGCAGGAGGCCTTCGATCGGCCGGATGCTGGCTTCCAGCTCGGCGCCGCTGAGCTTCAGCGAGCCGGCGTTGATCACCGTCAGTTCGGGGCTCGGCAGGCCTGTGCCCGGATCGGTCACCGTGCCCGACACCCGGGCCTGGAAGTCCTGGTAGTCGTTGGTGAAGACGGTGAAGTTGACCAGGACCTTGTTTTCCCAGAAGCGCGACTTCAGGCCAGCTTCCCAGCTGTTCATCTGTTCGGGATCGTACGGCGCCTGTTCACCGGGGTTGTTGGCGCGGCCGTTGAAGCCGCCCGACTTGAAGCCCACGGCGTAGCGGGCATAGACCATGAAGTTGTCGGCGAACTTGTAGTCGACCGACACCATCGGCGAGAGGTCGTCCCAGGTCTTGTTCAGGCCGTTGAATGCGAAGGCCGGGTTGGCCTGCAGCGCCGGGTTCGACGAGAAGGTCGAGGTGGTGCGGCTGTAGGTCTTCTCTTCCTCGGTGTAGCGCAGACCGGCCGACAGGCTGAGCGCCTCGGTGATGTCCCAGCTGGCGTTGACGTAGGCGGCCCAGCTTTTGGTCTCCAGATCGTCGTCGATCGTGCGCAGGAAGGTGGGGTTGCCGAGCAGCGGACCGACCAGGTCGTCGGCATAGGCTTCCTGATGGGAGGTGATGTTCTCGACCATGTAGTAGAGGCCGCCGACCACGGTGAGCGGACCGCCTTCATAGGCCAGCTGCAGTTCCTGGCTGACCTGGTCCTGGTCGACGCCGACGAAGACGTCGCCGGTCTCCAGCTGGGTGGCGTCGATGTCCACGTAGTCGTCGGTCTTCAGTTCGCGATAGGCGGTGATCGACTTGAGGGTCAGCGCGTCGGTGATGTCCCAGCTGACCTGGGCCGACGTTCCCCAATGCTCCAGCTTGGTGGAGTTGGGCAGGCCGGGGGTGACCCGGGCCGTGAAGTCGTAGGGCGCATCGGTCGGCACCGCCAGCAGCGGACCGCCGAACAGGGTGGTCAGGTTATTTAGCGGCTTGCCGACGTTCAGGGCCGCGTCGTCCTTGTTGTAGTCGACGCTGACATCGACGCGCACGGCATCGGTCGGGGTGAAGGCCAGGGCGCCGCGGATGCCCCAGGTGTCCTTGTCGTTGTACTGCTGGTCCAGAACCCGGTCATGGACGTAGCCATCGCGCTTGGAGATCAGGGCCGACAGGCCCAGCGAAAGGGTGTCCGCGATCACCGGGCCGGAAACGGCGCCCTTGACCTCGACCTGGTTGTAGCTGCCGAGCGCCGCCTGGACGCTGGCGCGGAACGCGTCGCCAGGCTTGCGGGTGACGAACTTCAAGGCGCCGCCGATGGTGTTCTTGCCATACAGCGTGCCTTGCGGGCCGCGCAGAACCTCGACGCGCTCCAGGTCGAGCAGGTCCAGGTTGGTGCCGCGGATGCGGCTGTAATAGACGTCGTCGACATAGAGGCCGACGGCCGGATCGAAAGTCTGCAGGGCGTCGGGCTGGCCGACGCCGCGGATGTAGATGTTGGTCGAGTTGGACGACCCGCGGCCCTGGACGATGTTCAGGTTCGGCACCGCGCCCTGCAGGCCCGTGGTGTCGGTGGCCTGGATGCGCTCCAGCGACTGCTCGCTGAAGGCCGAGACGGCGGCGGGGACTTCCTGCAGGTTTTCACTGACACGGCGGGCGGTGATCACCACCTCCTCGACGTCGCCGGCCGGGGCCGCGTCCTGGGCGTAGGCTCCGGCGCTCGTAGCGGTCCAAGCCGCGCCGGCCAAAAGCATGGCTTTCCACATGGTCTTCATAGTCGCCCTCCCTGGGAGCGTCGGCTTCGGACCTGTTGATGGTCCAGTGGTCCGTTTGGCGGACGCTGTTGATTACAAGAAATTCACCGAAACGCGAATTAGCCCCGACCATCGGTCAGGTCACGCCGGCGCGCAACGGCGCCGCACCTCCCGGCCGTGGTTTTTCACCACATGATGAATTGGCGCCACACCGGGATTTGCGGGTTTCGACAGATGGCGGCCAAGCCCCCCAAACCGAGGATGACGTTGACGGCGCCAATCCCCAGATTGAAGGCCCGGACACAGGAACACCACGCATGCGCACCGCTGCTCCCATCGCCGCGCTCGGCCTCGCCGCCAGCCTGCTCGCCGCCCCCGCCTTCGCCCAGGACTGGGCGGCCGACAAGGTCACCTGCGTGGGAGCCTATGGCGCGCTGGCGCAGGAGGTGCCGGCCCATGTCGCCTGGGAGCCGAAGTTCGGCCAGGGCACCAACCTGACCACCATCGACTGGGCGTCCCGCCGCACCAAGCTGCTGGCCGGCGGCGTCGCCACCGAGGCGGCGGCCAAGGTCTATGAGGACAATTTCCGCCAGATGCTGCGCAAGGACCGCATCGACGATGTGGCCAAGGGCACCGGCGTGGTCATCGAGCTGTCGATGCGTTGCGACACCGCCTTAGGCTACGCCCCGTCCTTCGTCATTCCGCCGAAGTAGGCCGCGGACGGCTGCCTCGTCTCACCGGGCATGATCGGATTGGGTGGGGAGCGCGGGGAGACCTGCCCAGCTGTCAGATCAGCGCCTCGAACCCCGCCGCGCAGTAGCGGTAGAGCCGGGCCCGGACCGCTTCCAGATCCTGCGAGTGGCAGAGCCCCTCCGACAGCTGGTCGATGCGCCCTGTTTCCGACAGGGCCAGCATCATCGCCCCGGTCAGGAACTGATAGCCCCAGTACAGGTCGGCCAGCTCGGCGTTCGGCCTGGCCCGCTTGAGGGTGTCGACCAGCTGGTGAACGACCGGATCGAAGAAGCGGTGCATGGTCTCGCCGCCCCAGGCCGGGGTGTTGTTCACCTGGGCGACCAGGGCGAAGTAGTTCTTCCAGCCCGCTCCGCCGGTCATCGAGCGTTCGATTAGGGGGTCGATGAAGGCGGTGATCACCCCCAGCGGGGTCATGCCGTCCGGATGGCCCGCCTCGTAGGCGTCCATGGAGGCCTTGCGATCGCTGTTGAGGATCTCGGCCCGGCGCAGGAAGACGGCGTCGAAGAGCTCGCGCTTGGCGCCAAAATAGTAGTGGATCAGGGCCGTATCGACCCCGGCCTCGGCCGCCACCTGGCGAGTGGTCACGCCATAGAAGCCATGCCGCGCGAACAGGCCTTCGGCGGCGTCCAGGATGGCCTGGCGCATGTCCGCGCCGGTCGATTTCGCCGGCCGCCCCCGTCCGTCCTTGCGTGGCCTGCCCCGTGTCGCGGTCATGGACCGTATCGATAGGCCGCGCCGGGCCGGCTGTGCAAGCGGGGCTAGATCCAGGCCCCGTGAAACCCGACCGGAAGCGCCACATCCGAGCGCCAGCTGCAGACCGGCCCATCCGCCACATGCCCGGCGTCGAAAACGTGCAGTTCCGTCGCCCGCGCCTTCAGGTTCAGGCTGGTGCCGACCAGCCAGCCGTCGAGTTCGCGGCCCGATCCGGGGCGCGGGACGAACAGCATCTCCTCGGCGCAGTGGTCGGGTCCGAAGTCGAACACGTCGGCCTTGCCGGTCCGCCAGTCGCTGACCGCCACCCCCTGCAGGAAGGGCTTTCCCGGTCCGCCGCCGATGGTGTTGACGATGGTCCGCGAGCGGCCCGAGCCGGCGAAGCGCGCATCGGCCCTGGGGAACTCGGCCCGCAGCGGGGTGGTCTCCAGCCGGCCCTTGCCGTCGGCCCCCAGGGTGATCATCGCCAAGGCCGTCGTGGCCATCTTCGGCGTCTTCAGGGCGATCAGTTCGCGGGCGCCGATCGTTGCGAAGCCGGCGTCCTGCTCGATGCAGGCGTCGAAGCGGATCGTGCCATCCGCCTCTTCCCAAGCGTCGCCCAGATGGAAGACGAAGAAGGGCGGCAGGTCGAACAGGCGGCGCCTGGTCAGGTCGTCCTTGTCGACCACCAGCACCTGGGTCCCCATCTCCGGCCGCCAACTCATGCTGTCGACGAAGGGCATTACCGCCTTGTCCTGGACCCAGGGCTGCAGGACGATCACCAGGTGACGCGCCGTGGCGGTGAAGTCGTGGATGTAGCTGGCGCGCGGCAGGGCGATCATCTGCGCCTTCTCGAGTCTGCCATCGGCGTTCAGGGTCCAGACCAGGGCGGCCTTGCCGGCGACCCCCAGGTTCCAGACCCGGCCGTTCGGCTCGATCCTCGGATGGGCCAGGAACGGCATATGGGCGAGATCCGGGCGGTAGGTCTTGGGCCCCTTGGTGGCCAGGGTGTCCGGGTCCATGGCGTAGGGCGAGCCCTGCTCCCAAAGGGCCAGCAGTTCGCCGCCGATCGCCAGCAGGGCGGTGTTGGCCGCGTTGCTGTCGTCGGCGCTGCGCACCGTCGCGCCGGGGCGGGCGGTGGAGGCGAAGCCGGCCCCGACCATGGCCCCGAATTGCTCGTCCTGTCGACGCTTGAAGGTGTCGACGAACCTGCCCGCCAGGCCGGCCCTGCCGTCGCGGATGCGGAAGGCGCGAACCAGGCCGTCGCCGTCGAACCAGTGCGTGGCGTTGGGGCCGGCCCCCCGCCGGAATTTGGCCGGGCCGTTGCGGTAGAGCGTCCCGGCGAGGCCCCTGGGGGCCTTGCCATGGACCAGCTTGAGGGATCTCGGCGCCAGGTCGGCCTCGATGTCGCCCACCGCCGGGGCCCAGGCCGGATTGGCGGCGGCCGAGGCGGCCAGCACCGCCTCCGGGGTGAGCGTGGCGAGGCTGGTGGCGGCCAGGGCGGTGAGAAAGGCGCGGCGGTCCATGGGGGTCTTTCTGAGCATTGGCAGGCGTGACGGGCGGCAGTTCAGTCGATGCTGATGGTCTGGCTCGCGCCCTCGGCGGTGACCTCGAACGCCGCGTCGGCCCAGGCCGGCGGGCCCATGGTGGCGGGGGCGTTGTTGGAGGCCGCATAGGGCTCGAGGGGGATGCCGAAGGCGTTGGTGTTCATCCGGCCGTCGCCATTGACGTCGTGATAGACCTTGATGGCGTAGCGGCCGGGCTTGAGGCCCTTGATCGACTGGGCGACGCTGTCGCCGCTGACCGGCAGCTGGTAGCCGCTGACCGGCTTGCCGCCGGCGAAGGCCGTCTCGCTGTCATAGAGGCCGACGAACAGGGCGCCGGTGGGGTTTCGCAGGCCGGAAAAGGTGACGCTGACTTCGCCCGCCTCTTGCGCGGCGGCCGGGCGGACGTTCACAACCGCGATGGCGGTCAGCAGGCAGGCGGCGAGGGCGGCGGTCTTGGAGCGGTTGAACATGGCGGGGTCCGGTG
>SDZP01000456.1 GCA_004144935.1 Caulobacteraceae bacterium
CGTCAGGCGGTCTATCAGGGCAATGAGGATCGCCCCTTCCAGATCCACGAGTACGGCCCGAGCTACAATCTCGGCCTGCGCGCCACCTTCTAGGGGCCAGGACGAGGCCCGGCGCGGCGGCCCTCGCCGCTCGCCGGGCCGCTGACCGAACCGAATGGCCCGCGTCCGTCAGGACGCGGGCCATTCGCCTGTCGGGGGCCTGATCGATCCGGACCTAGAAGAACCCGAAATCACTCGCCGTCAGCGTCTGCCCCACATTCAGCTGGCACAGAGCGACGGCCAGTCCGGCGCCGTTCCCGTCCAGGTCGAAGTAGACCATGCCGTTGCTGGTGTTGTGGATGAAGGTCGAGTTGCCGGTTGTGGCCACGGCCCCCGCGCCCTGCGCGAAGTCTACCGTCCCGGTCTGTGTCCAGAAGGCGTCGTTCAGCATCACCTTGTCGGCTCCGGAGACGAAGTCGATGATCCTATCATAGCCGGTTTCGCCGCCCATATAGCGGAACTGGTCCCCCCCGGACCCGCCCTGGATGAAGTCGGAGCCGGCGCCGCCGATGATGACGTCGTCGCCGCCCATGCCGTTCAGATCATCCGCCTGCGCCCCGCCATAGATGGCGTTGCCGCCGCTGTTGCCGACGCCGATGAAGGTCCCCGCCCCGGCATAGATCAGGTTCTCGACATTGGCCGCGAGGGTGTGGGCCGAGACGAAGGCCCGGACGGTGTCTGTGCCCTGACCGGCCACCTCGACCACACTGTCGCCGGCCACGCGGACCAGATAGGTGTCATTTCCCAGTTGCCCCAGGAGGGTGTTTGCGGCGCCGGTGTTGCCGTCAAGGGTGTCGTCGCCGTCACGGCCGAACAGATCGTCCTTGCCGTTGCCGCCTGTGATGACGTTGTTCAGGGCGTTGCCGACGCCCGCCCCGTGCGTGCCGTTGTCGGTCAGGGTCAGGTTCTCGACATTGTTCTGCAGCGCGAAAATCGAGAAGGTCGTCAGCACCGTATCGATGCCCTCGTTCGCGTATTCAATCGTCGAACTCTCACGGAATGAGACAATGTAGGTGTCGTCGCCGATCCCGCCCAGAAGGGTTTCGGCCACCACGCCGCCGCCGTCGGCCAAGGTGTCGTTTCCACCCTGGCCGTAAAGCTCGTCCTTGCCGTCGCCCCCGCTGATGACGTCATCGCCGTCACCGCCGAGGACCAGATCGTTACCGCCGCCGGTGACGATCCGGTTGGCGACCGACGACCCGTAGATCGTGTCATTGCCGGCGCCGGTAACGACATTCTCGAAATTGATCAGGCTCTCACCGAAGCCCGTCGCTCCGCTCGCGAGGTTGTAGACCAGGTTGCTGGCGTAGCGAGTTGTGTTGAGCGTATCGATGCCCGTACCGCCATCTGCGGCGTCGAAGTTGGTCGGATCATACCAGACCAGATCGTCGCCGGCACCGCCATTCAGCGTGTCGCCGCCCGTGCCGCCGTCCAGGGTGTCATTTCCGTCGCCGCCGTTCAGGATGTCCATGCCGGATCCGCCGTGCAGGATGTCGTTTCCGTCCTGCCCGACGATGAGGTCGTCGCCATTTCCACCCGACAGGGTGTCGGCGCCCGCAGGGATCGGGGTCGCATTGACGGCGTGGCCCGTCATCGAGACGTTCAGAATGAAGGTCGAGCTGGCGGAGAAGGTCGTCTCACCGAGTGGGCGCACCCGGATGTAATAGCTTCCGGATGTCGCGGCGGTGAAGGTCAGATAGGGGTCCAGGCCGCTGAACGACCCCAAGCCGCCGTCCGTGGCCGCGGAATCATCGCTGAACGCCACGACGGTCCCGTTCGAGTCCAGGATTTCGACATAGAGGTCGACGTTGCCGCCGGTGCCGATCGGCGATCCGTTGCCGAAATCTATATCGACCGTGATCGTCTGGCCCGCGGTCATCGGCGTGCCGAAATACTCCGCCTGCCCGGTCGTCGCTTCGACGACGATGTAGGTGTAGGGAATCAGGGGGTCGGCGATCAGAGGATTGTTCTGCGTGCTCCACAGGCTGCTGTCGCCCAGGCCCTGCGCCGTCGCCATGGACCCGTTGTTGTTTCCCACCGCCGCGATCTGGAAGTTCTGGCTGTCTCCCATGATGAAGTCATCGCCGTCGCCGCCGTTCAGGGTGTTGACGGTGCCCGGACCGCTCGCATAGCCGAACATGAAGTCGTCGCCGGACGTACCGGTGGCCGGGAACTCGTAATACAGGACGCTTAACGGCATGTCGGTCCCTTCCGTATGGCGCGGCAGACCCGTCAGGCCACCCCGACACCACGTCGAAGTCGCTCCCGCGGACCACACTCTCGATGAACACAGTTCTGTCAGGCCGAGCGATCTTGTAAAGCGCCGTTTTGCGAATTCACCACGAGGGCCGACAAATCCTGTGAATACGGGCGCCGGGGTCTGTCCATACGCCCCGCCGGACACGGGCCTCTGCGCCGGCCCGCAATCAACGCTCTACCTTCCCCATTGCCCCCCCGCCTCCGTCCGTTAAGGTCCCCGCATCACAACAGGACCGTCCCTCATGCGTCTTCGCTCGATCTCGCTC
>SDZP01000080.1 GCA_004144935.1 Caulobacteraceae bacterium
CCGCCGCAGGGCAAGGTGACCCTGACCGCCCGCCGGGCGCTGGGCGAGGTGCGCATCAGCATCGCCGACACCGGTCGAAGATGTGGGCCTGGACGTGGAAGGGGATGCCCCGACCGGTGTCGGCGATGCTGATGCGCACCTCGCCCAGCGCCCGGCGGGCGGTCAGGGTCACCTTGCCCTGCGGCGGGGTCTGGCGGACGCCGTTCTCGACCAGGTGGTCGAGGACCTGAGCGAAGCGCTTGGGATCGCCGCGGATGAGGCCGACGTCATCCTCGCAGTCGACGATCAGGTCGATCTGGCCGGCCTCGGCGTGACGGGCCCAGCGCTCGGCGGTCTCGTTCAGGAGTTCGCAGACCCGCACGTCGGCCACCTCCAGGGCGATCTCTCCGCTGTCGATGGCGGCGATGTCGAGCACGTCGTCGATCGAGCGGCCCAGCTGCGAGCCGGCGGTGCGCACCGCGGCCAGATGGCTGCGGGCCCGCTCGGGGAGGGCGTCGCCCATCCGTTCCAGCAGTTCGCTGTAGCCGATGATGGTGGTGAGCGGGGTGCGCAGTTCGTAGGAGACGTTGCCGACGAACTCACGCTTCAGCCGCTCGGCCTCGGCCAGCGCGTTCTCACGGTCGGCCAGGGCGCTTTCCAGCCGGCGGGTGTCGGTGACGTCGGCGAAGGCGATCAGGGTGGCGCCGTCGGGCAGGGGCCGCGACTGCCAGGCGACGATGCGGCTGTCGCTGGTGCGGGCCTCGCCCGAGGCCGGGGCGCGGGCCTTCGGATCCGGATCGGCGATGCGGCCCTTGAGCTCAGACCAGAAGACCGTGTCATGCAGGCGCGGCAGGCAGCGCTCGACCACGCCCTCGAAATCCATGGCGCCCTCGAGGTCGGCGGCGGGGATGTTCCAGAACTGGGCGAAGGCCTCGTTGTGCAGCCGCATCAGGCCGTCGGAGCCGAACACCGCGACCGCGTCGTTCAGCTTGTCCAAGGTCGCCTGCTGCACCTGGATGAAGGCGTTGTAGCGAGACTTGAGTTTCAGCTCGTCGGTGATGTCGCTGAACAGCAGCAGCACCCCGCCCAGGGGATGGGGCTGGTGCACGACGCGCAGGGTGCGGCCGTCCGGCAGGCTCCAGAGGTCGTCGGGCTGGGCCTTCAGGGATTCGTAGCGGGCCAGCTCGCCGGCCTTCCAGCCGGCGTAGTCGGCCGTCTCGGGCAGGCGGCGGCGCTGGCGCAGGCGGTCGAGGATTTCGCCATGGGTCGGGTTCTCGGCCAGCCAGGCCGGCTCCAGGGCCCAGAGTGTGGCGAAGGCGCTGTTGTGGAAGGCCAGGCGCCGGTCGCGGCTGAAGATGGCGACCGCCTCGGCGATGTGGTTGAGGGTCTCGTCGTGGGCCGCGACGTGCCGCTTGAGGGCCTCGCGGATGTCCTCGGCCTCGGTCAGGTCGCGGGCCGACATGGCGACATCGCCGCCTTCCAGCGGCGCGGCGCGGACCTTGAGGGCCCGGCGGCGGCCGCCGATGGTGATGCGCTTCACCGTCTCGCGCCGCTCGCCGCTTTCGGCGGCCTCCCGGGCCAGCGCGTCGGCCTCGGGATCGAGGCTGAGCTTGCGGGCGACGGCGTCGCTCAGATCCTCGGCTCCGACCGCTTCCAGCCACAGCTTGTTGGCCCACTGGACGCTGCCGTCGGCGGCGGCGATCCAGGCCGGGTCGCCCTGGCCATCGAGGAAGCTGGCCAGGCGGGCGGCGGTCGGCAGGGCCGCCTCGCCGGCGGCGAGGGCAGTGAGGCGCAGCCAGGCCTGGGCGCCGGCGGCGCGGCCCTCGACCGAGACGGCGCCGTAGGGGCCGCGCGCCTCGAAGGCGCAGGCCTCGCCCTTTTCGGTGAGCGCGCGGAGGCGGCGCGCGTGGTCGGTGTCGACGGCGATCATCGCTTCCAGCAGGGCCTGCGGATCGTCGTCCTCCAGGTCGAAGGCGGCGACGCAGGCGGCCAGCGCCTCTTCGCCCGAAGCCAGCCGGGCGACCCCGTCGTCGACCACCACCAGGGCGCAGTCGAAGGCCTCGGCCGAGGCGCGGGCGGCCTGGGCGCCGGCGGTCAGCTGATCGATCTGGCCTTCGAGGCCCTTGGCGCGCGCGTCACCGGCCCTGCGCTGGGCCACCGCCCACAGGGTCGCGCAGATCGCCAGACTGACCGAGCCGGTCGCCGCCGCGAGGATCAGGTCGGATGGACCCAAAGCGAAAATGCCCCTCGAATCACCATGAACCCTACGCCTGTAACCTGCTTCGAGCGAAGAGGCCGCTGGCGAATGGGCGCGGTCGCAGCCATATCAGGCAAATGACCGACTGGACGAATGCGGCGGCGCCGTCGCTGGACGATTTCGCCGTGCTGGCCGAGGCGGCCTTCGACGGCTTGCCCGAGCCGTTCCGTGGCCTGGCCAAGGAAGCCATCGTCCGCATCGACGACTACGCCGACGACGAGACCCTCGCGGCGCTGGGCATCGAGGACGTCTTCGAACTGACCGGCCTCTACCATGGCGTCGACCTGACCGAACGCTCGGTGTTCGACACCGCGCCTGCCCCGCCGCGCATCTTCCTCTACCGCCGCCCGCTGCTCGACGAATGGGCCGAGCGGGGGAATGTGACCTTGGGCGAACTGATCACCCATGTGCTGGTGCATGAGATCGGCCACCATTTCGGGCTCAGCGACGACGACATGCACCGGGTCGAGGACGAAGCGTGAACGAATCGGCTAGAATCATCCGATGAGCCAGTTGTTCGACATCCCGACCCTGACCGACGGCGTTCCCGAAGCCCGGGTGATGCGCGGCGAGAACTATTTCGCCCACGGCTGGGTGGAGCTGGTCGACTATGGGCCCGGCGGAGTGCTGGCCCATGTGATGGGCGAGCGCGGCATCGCCTATGTGGTCGAGATGAAGGCGGCCGACGGACGGGACGCGGTCTGCGGCTGTCCGGACTTCGAGGACTCGAAGCTGATCTGCAAGCATGTGGTGGCGACGGCGCTGAAGGCCAATTCGGTCGACGATGTCGATCTGAAGGAGGCGGCGCAACGCATCCCGCGCCTGCGCGACATGCTGGATATGGAAGGCCGTGACGACTCGGACGACCTAGCGCTGCGGGCGCGGCGGGATCCGGCGTTGCTGAAGGAACTCGAGGGGTAGCGGTTAGCCGCGCCCTTTCCACCTCACGGTCGTTTGTACTGGGCAGGGCGGCCCCGCCTTGAATCCGCTTTAGACGTTCACCGGCTGGCCGAAGCGTTCGCCCAGGTACACCCGCCGCACTTCCGGATCGTCGATGATCTCCTGCGGGGAGCCCTCGAACAGCACCTCGCCGGCGTGGATGATCGAGGCGCGGTCGATGATGTCGAGGGTTTCGCGGACGTTGTGGTCGGTGATCAGGATGCCGATGCCGCGCCCCTTGAGGTAGCCGATGACCTCGCGGATATCGGCGATGGCCAGGGGGTCGATACCAGCGAAGGGTTCGTCCAGCAGCATGAAGGCCGGCTCGCTGGCCAGGGCCCGGGCGATTTCCACCCGGCGGCGCTCACCGCCCGACAGGGAGATGGCCGGGGCGGCGCGCAGGTGCTCGATGCGCAGCTCTTCCAGCAGTTCTGTGGTGGTGCGGACGGCCTGGTTGCGGTCCGGCACCCGCATCTCGACGACGGCCATGACGTTCTGCTCGACCGTCAGCCCCCGGAAGATCGAAGCCTCTTGCGGCAGGTAGCCGACGCCCAGCCGGGCGCGCTGGTACATGGGCAGGGCGCTGATGTCGGCGCCGTCCAGCAGGATGCGGCCGTGATCGACCGGGATCAGGCCGGTGATCATGTAGAAGCAGGTGGTCTTGCCGGCCCCGTTCGGCCCCAGCAGGCCGGCGACCTCGCCGCGCTCCAGGCGCAGGGAGACGTTCTTGACCACCTGCCGGTCGCCAAAACGCTTGCCGATGCTCTCGACGACGAGACCCGCGCCCGTCGGCGGGGTGCCCTGCGGCATTGGGGGCGGCGGCGCGTCCTTCATGCTCAGCCGGGATTTCCAGCGGGGTAGAAGATGCCGCGCACGCGGTTCTTGCTGCCCCGGCCCTTGGAACCGGCGAACATCTGCGACTGGCCGGTCTGCAGGTTGATGACCACCCTCTCGGCCCGGGCGACGCTCTTGCCCTGCACGACGACGACATTGCCGGTCAGGGTGATGGTCTCGGCCCTGGCCGTATAGACGGCGGTGTCGGCGCGGACAGTGCGGTCGGCCTCGACGTAGTAGACGTTGCCCTCGGCCACCAGCCGGTCGGTTTCGCCGCACTCATCGCCCTTCTTGACCGCATAGACGTTCAGGGTCTGGGCGCGCAGGCGGGTGCGGGCCTGCAGGGCCTCGACATCGCCCTTCCAGATGGAGCGGCATTCCTGGGTCAGGAAGTCGGACTGGTCGGCGGCGATATCCACCGGCGCGTTGGAGCGCGGCGCAATCTGCGCCTGGGCGGCTCCCGCCCCCAGAGCCAGGGCGACCATCGCGGCCGTTATCGTCGTCACCTTGCGCATCGTCTGCCTTATTTCTCGATCCGGGCGCGGACCCGGCCCTTCATCGTGACCCGACCGGTATCACGATCCACGTCATAGGAGTTTGCCTTGACCTGGCCAAGCGGGCCATCGCCCACAAAACCCTGTTCGCCGCTGATCTTCCCCGTCCGGGTGTCGATTATGCTGTCGTTCGTGGCGACACGTTGGCCCTGGCCGTTGTCGATCCGCACGTCGCCGCTGAGGCGCAGGATGCGGGTCTTCTCGTCATAGACCCCGCGCCGGGCGGTCATCCGCGACGGGGCGCCGGTCTCTCCCCCGAGGGTCAGCACCGGATCGGCCAGCACCACCTGTTCCATCACCGTGTCGCTGCGCGCCGCCTGGCCCGCCCCGATCAGGAAGCTGCGGCCGTCGGCCATGCGGCCCATGAAGCGGGCCCCGACCAGCTTGATTTCGGTCTGGGTGACCTTGGGGGTCTGCTTGCCGGCCTGGATGGAGCTGAGGGTGAAATAGCCGGCCAGGGCGATGACCAGCGCCCCCATCAGGGCCGGCAGCGCCCAGCGCAGCAGCCTGATGACCGCCGAGCGGCGACGCCAGGCCTCAAGCCCGGTGGTGGGGCGGCTGTGGGGTATGCTGGCGGCGGCGGTCATCTGCGTCCTAGATAGGTACGGTTCAGCTGTGGGCGAAGATGTCGACGTCTTCCCAGCCGGCCAGGTCGAGCGTCGAGCGGGCCGGCAGGAAGTCGAAACAGGCCTGGGCCAGGGCGGTGCGGCCTTCGCGGGCCAGCATCATCTCCAGCTTGGCCTTGGCGGCGTGCAGGTACAGGACGTCCGAGGCGGCGTAGGCCAGTTGCTCGGGGGTCAGGGTGGCCGCGCCCCAGTCGCTGGACTGCTGGGCCTTGGAAAGGTCGACCCCGACCGTCTCCTTGACCACGTCCTTGAGGCCATGGCGGTCGGTGTAGGTGCGGGCCAGCTTGCTGGCGATCTTGGTGCACCAGACCGGGGTGGTGATGACCCCCAGGTGCAGTTCGAACATGCCGATGTCGAACCGGCCGAAGTGGAAGATCTTGACCACCGCCGGATCGGTCAGCAGGGCCTTGAGATTGGGCGCGTCGTAGGTCTCGCGGTTCAGCTGGACCATGTGGGCGTCGCCATCGCCCGCGGAGATCTGCACCAGGCAGAGGGGGTCGCGCCGAAAACGCAGGCCAAGAGTCTCGGAATCGACGGCGACAGACGTAACCCCCGCGAAAAGGCCCGCGGGCAGGTCGCCGATATGAAGGTGGTTGGCCAAACTCAAATCTCTCTGTGTCCGGGCGTCATACCATAAAGGCTGAAGCCTGCGAGACTAAGAGAGAAGGGGTGGTGCCCAGGAGAGGACTCGAACCTCCACGACCGTTAAGTCACTGGCACCTGAAGCCAGCGCGTCTACCAATTCCGCCACCTGGGCTCGCTAGGCATCCTTGTGGGATGGCCGCGAAGGCGCGCTCATTACGGCAGGGCTTCGGCGGGGTCAATGGCCGTGATTGCGATTATCGCCCGGGTCGTCTAAGCCCGCCGCAGTTCAGAGGATATTCGAAGCCATGCAAGGTCTGGTCACGGTTTTCGGCGGCACCGGTTTCATTGGCCGGCAGGTGGTTCGCGCCCTGGCCAAGAGGGGCCTGCGGGTCCGCGCCGCCGCCCGCCAGCCGGGACGCGGTTATCGCCTGCGCATGCTGGGCGACGTCGGCCAGATCGAGGTGGTGCAGGCCAACATCCGCGACAAGGCCTCCATCGCCCGCGCCATCGAGGGCGCGGAGGCGGTGATCAACTTGGTCGGCATCATGCATGAGGGCGGCCGCCAGCGCTTCCTGGCCATCCACGGCATGGGCGCCCGCAACATCGCCGAGGCCGCCGCCCAGGCCGGCGTTCGGCGGCTGGTGCAGATCTCGGCCATCGGGGCCGACGCCGAGGGCGCCGCCAAGTACGCCCGCTCCAAGGCCGAGGGCGAGGCGGCCGTGCGCGAGGTCTTCCCCAACGCCACCATCGTCCGCCCCTCGATCGTGTTCGGCCCCGAGGATGACTTCTTCAACCGCTTCGGCCAGATGGCCGCGCTCAGCCCCGTCTTGCCGCTGATCGGCGGCGGCCACACGAAGTTCCAGCCCATCTATGTCGGCGATCTGGCCGCCGCCATCGCCCAGGCCGCCGCCAGCGACGCCTTCGCCGGCCAGACGGTCGAGCTGGGTGGCCCCGCCGTCTACAGCTTCAAGGAGCTACTGGCCTTCATCTGCACCGAGACCGGGCGCAAGCGCATCCTGGCCCCGCTGCCCTTCCCGCTGGCCGGGCTGATCGGCATGGCCGGCGATCTCGCCGCCATGGTCATCAAGCCGCCGATCACCAGCGACCAGGTGGATTTGCTGCGGACGGACAATGTGGTGTCGGAGGGCGCTGTCGGCCTGGACGCCTTCGGCATCACGCCCAAGTCGATCGAGGCGGTGGTCCCGGCCTACCTGTACCGCTACCGCAAGGGCGGTCAGTACGCCGCGACGCCGGAAGGCGCCTACTAGCCTTCCTCGCCGCATCGGGGCGAGAGGTCAGCCCCACTCGGCCAGAACATCCGGGTCGCGCTCCGCCACGCTCCCCCGCAGCGCCGCCGCCCGTTCCGGCGCCAGCCGCCGCAGGGCCCAGACGGCTGCGCCGCGCACAGCCGGATCGGCGTCGCCCAGCAGGGCCTCGACATCCGGAACCAGAGCCGCATCGCCGCTGTTTCCGGCCGCGTACAGCACGTTGCGCACCAGGCGGTCGCGGCCGATGCGGGTCACCGCGCTCTTGCGGAACAGCCGCCGAAACCCGGCGTCGTCGAGCCGGGCCAGCTCGGCCAGGCTCGGCTCCTCCAGCTCCGGCCGGGCCCGCAGTCCCATCTCGCGGGCCTCGACCGCGAACTTGTTCCATGGACAGACCGCCAGGCAGTCGTCGCAACCGTAGATGCGGTTGCCCAGCGCCGGTCGCAGGGCGGGATCGACGGGCCCCTCATGCTCGATGGTCAGGTAGGAAATGCAGCGCCGGGCATCGAGCTGGTAGGGGGCCGGAAAGGCGTTCGTCGGGCAGATGTCGAGGCAGGCCCGGCAGCTGCCGCAGGCATCCTCGCCCGCCGCGTCGGCCGGCAGTTCGACGCTGGTCAACACCGAGCCCAGGAACAGCCAGCTGCCCAGCTCCCGCGACACCAGGTTGGTATGCTTGCCCTGCCAGCCCAGGCCCGCCCGCTCCGCCAGCGGCTTCTCCATCAGCGGCGCCGTATCGGTGAACACCTTCACCTCACCGCCGAATTTCGCCTTGATCCAGCCGCCGAGGTTCTTCAGCCGGCCCTTGATCAGGCCATGGTAGTCGTCGCCCCGCGCGTAGGCGCTGACCAGGCCGTTGGAGCGCCGCGCCAGCCCCTCCAGCGGATTGCGCTCCGGGCCGTAGGTCATGCCGACGACGACGGCGCTGCGGGCCTGCGGCCACATGCCGGTCGGATGGGCCCGCCGCTGCAGGGTCTCGGCCATCCAGTCCATCTGGCCGTGACGGCCGTCCTCGACGAACTGCGCCAGCCGGGCCCCCGCCGACCAGGCGTCCGCGGCCGATGCGAATCCGCAGGCGTCGAACCCCAGGGCCCGGGCCCGCTTGCGGATGTCGTCCGGCGTCATCGCTGCTGGAAGAGACTGACCCGACGGGCCTGGATCGCGGTCCTGCGTTCGACCAGCGGTTCGATGGCGCTCCAGGCGTCGCCGTCCGGATCGACAACCGAATTGCCCGAGGCCAGCCGATCGGCGATCGCTCCCAGGCTGTCGGCGATGCGGGTCTCGACCTGGCCGCTCTCCTCGTAGGTGTCGAGGGCGGTGTTGAAGGAGGTCTTCAGGGGCCCGGCCGGCAGGCTGCCGCCGATCTCGGCCTTGATCTTGCGGGCGTTGGGCCAGGCGTTGGCGGCCTCGGCCCGGGACAGGGCGACTTTGGCCTGCATGGCCTTGCCGGCGGCGACGGGATCGGGGGTCTCGCCGTTGAGCTGCCGCTCCAGGTATTCCAGGGCCAGCATGCTGGCCTCATTGCTGGCCTTGGCCGATTTCGACAGCGCCACCTGCGGGTGGTCGGGCCGGTTGGACATAACGATGGCGAGGTCCAGAAGGGCGTTTTCGTTGCGGATCGCCAGACGCGTGCCCGACAGGGTGTGGCGGGCGATCTCCAGCTTGGCCTTGGTGTCGCCGGAGGCGGCCTTGATCAGCAACGGCCGCAGGCGGTTGAGCAGGCTGTCGGTGTCGTCGATGACGCCGCGCACGACCGATGGCAGGGTCTGGAAGCCCTCGACCTGGCGGACGGCGGTGGGACCCAGCGAGCGGTAGCGGCGATCCAGGTCGGGCGACATCGGCGGCACGGCGGCCAGGGCGGCCCTTTGCCGCGCCAGTTCGCTGTCGGCCCTGGCCAGCCAGCCATTGATCCAGGCCCGGCCTTCCGCGCCCTTGCGGCCGGGCTCCATGGCCTGGGCGACGACGTCGATCATTTCCAGGCCGAGCGCGTTGCTGTCGGTCATCAGCTGGTTGAGGGGCGCCGACCAGGCGACGATGTCGCCCAGCAGCGTCATGACCTCCGCCTCGGTGTCGACACGGCTGGTCGGCGGCGCGGCCAGAGCCGGCGTGGCGACCATCGGCGACAGGGTCAGGCTGGCCGCCAGCAGAAGATTGAGAAACCGCATTCCGAACGCCCCCCCGGCGCCCGGCCCGATCGAGGTTTGGCGCGCCCTAGAAATCCAGATCGTCATAGTGCGCCGCGGGCGCGAGGCCCGGCCAGCGGTCGGCCAACAGCGGCCGGAAACACGGCCTGGACTTCAGCTTCATGTACCAGGTCTGGGCGGCGGGGAAGTCGCGCCAGGGCACATCGCCGAAATAGTCGATGACCGACAGGTAGGCGGCCGCGGCGAAATCGGCCAGCGACACCCGCCGGCCGGCCAGCCAGTCGCGCTCGCGCAGAAGGCCTTCCAGGTATTTCAGGTGGATCTTCAGACCATCGCGGCCGGCCCGCAGGTTGGACAACGCCGGGGCGCCCAGCCCCAGCAGCCGCTTTTCCATCTTTTCGTGCAGCAGCAGGCCGGCGACCTCGAAATCGAACTTGCGGTCGAACCACTGCACGATGCGGCGCGCCTCGGCCCGATCGGCCGCCGCGCGGCCGAGCAGCGGCGGCTCGGGGTAGGCCTCTTCGAGATGCTCGAGGATGGCGCGGGCCTCGCAGATCACCACCCGCACGCCGCCAGAGACCTCGACCAGCACCGGCGGCACGCCGGACGGATTGAGGGTCAGCAGCTCCTCGGGCCCCTCCCAGTAGCGAACCACCTGGTCGGTGAAGGCCAGGCGTTTTTCGCCCAGCGCCAGCCGCACCTGGCGCGAGGCCGGGTCGAGGGGAAAATGATAGAGGGTGCGTTCGACGCTCATCGCGGGGGACAACTTCAGCCAGTTGCCCCCGCATTGCGCCCATTCGGATTAAGGGGTCGTTTACTGCGTTCAAAATGCGCCCCGCTCCCGGCAAACGGGAGGCGGTCCTTACGCCGCGATGCGCGGGGTCGGACCGACATATTCCGATTGCGGCCGGATCAGCCGTCCGCCCGCCAGCTGCTCCCGGGCATGCGCCAGCCAGCCGGCCGTGCGACCCATGGCGAACACGCCGGTGAAGGTGGCCGGCGGGAAGGCCAGCGCCTCCAGAAGCAGGGCGGTGAAGAACTCGACGTTGACGTCGAGCGGTCGGTTGGGCCGGTGTTCCTTGAGGATGGCCAGGGCGGCGGTCTCGACCGCCTCCGCGAAGGCCAGCCGGCCAGGCAGGCGGCCCGACTCGCCGGCCAGTCGCCGCACCGCCCCTTTCAGCGCGTCGGCCCGGGGATCGCGCACCCGGTAGACCCGGTGGCCAAAGCCCATCAGCCGCTCGCCCCGATCGAGGGCCGCCTCGATCCAGGGCCGGGCGTTCTCCGGCTTGCCGATGGCGTCGAGCATCTCGATCACCGGCCCCGGGGCCCCGCCGTGAAGAGGTCCCTTGAGCGCCGAAATGCCGGCCATCACGGCGCTGGTCAGGCCGGCGCGGGTCGAGGCGACCACCCTCGCGGCAAAGGTCGAGGCGTTGAGCCCGTGGTCGCAGACCGTGACCAGATAGGCGTCCAGCGCCTCGGCGTGGCCGGCCGGCGCCGCCTTGCCGTGCAGCATGCGCAGGATGTCGGCGGCGTGACCCAGGGCTGGATCGGGGGCGACGGGCGCGTCGCCGGCCTGCAGCCGCACGATAGCCGGGGTGAAGACGGCCGGGGCCGCAATCAGCCGCAGGGCGGTGGCGAGGTCGTCGCCATCGGCGAGCCGGGCGGTCAGGGCGCGCATGGCCTCGACCGGTCCAAGGGCCAGCAGGCCGTCGTCGACCGACTGCACCTCGTTGAACACCTCTGTGCGGGCGCGGCCGAGGGCGGCGGTCAGGTCATCGGGCAGGTCCTCGTAGAAGCCGTCGAACAACAGATGGACGACCTCTTCATAGCGGGTGGTTCCGGCCAGTTGGTCCAGCGTCCAGCCCCGGATGACCAGGCGGCCGGCCTTGCCGTCGACATCGGACAGGACCGTGCGGGCGGCGACGACGTCTTCGAGACCGTCGGACATGGTGTTCCCTTCATTCAAACCTTGTTCTGGCGAAGAAATCGGGCCAATGTTGATCAACGTCAATCTTGATCAATATAATCAATGTCAGCCGACTGGATCGACAGCGAGACCGCCTTGCGCCGCCTCGGAGTGCGCAGCCAGACCCTCTACGCCTACGTCAGCCGGGGCCGGGTCGACGCCCGGCCGGATCCCGCCGACCCGCGCCGCAGCCTCTATCGGGCCGCCGACATCGGCGCCCTGACCGAGCGGCGGGCGCGAGGCCGAAAGGCGTCGGCCGTCGCCCAGAGCGCCATCGCCTGGGGCGAACCGGCGCTGGCCAGCACCCGACGGCCGCGCCCGTCTCTTCGCGGCCCTGGCCGCCCGCGCCGCCGCCGAGCCGCCGGCAAGGGGCCGCGCGCCGCTGGCCCTGGCTCTGGAAGGGGCCGGCCTGCTCGACCTTGTCGCCGACGCCGTGAGTGGAAGCCTCGGAACCGGGCCGATCCACGATCGCCTCGCCGCCGCCTGGAGCCGGCCGGACGCCGCCGACGCCATCCGCCGCGCCGTGGTGCTGCTGGCCGACCATGAGCTGAACGCCTCGACCTTCGCCGCCCGGGTCGCCGCCTCGACCGGGGCCGGGCTGTCGGCGGCGGCGCTGGCCGGTCTCTGCGCCCTCTCGGGCCCCCTGCACGGCGGCATGGCGGCGCGGGTCTGGAACCTTGTCGAGGAATCCCGCCGCATCGGGCCGGCCGCGACGGTCGCCGGCCGCCTGGCCCGCGCCGCCCCGACACCGGGCTTCGGCCATCCGCTCTATCCGGAGGGCGATCCACGCGCCGCCGCCCTGCTGGCCGCCTGTCCGCCGACCCCGGACCTCGCCGCCCTGCTGGCCGCGGTCGAGACCGGCACCGGCGAGCGCGCCAATATCGACTTCGCCCTGGTCGCCATGGCCGAGGCCCTGGCGCTGCCGCAGGACGCCCCCTTCCTGCTATTCGCCGTCGCCCGTTCCGCCGGCTGGATCGCCCATGCGGTGGAGGAAGGTTCCGGCGGCCGGCTGATCAGGCCGAGGGCGCGCTACGTCGGACCGGCGGTCGGGATCTAGGCCCGTTCGTGGGCCTTTTCCTCCGCCTCCAGCGGATGGTCGATCCGGCCGAGCATCTCCTTCGGACAGACCTGCCAGAACAGGCCGCGGGTGCGTTCCCAATCGCGCAGCAGGCCTTCGGCGAAGGCCGAGCCGGTCTCATGGGCGTGTTCGCGCACCAGCTTCTTCAGCACCTCTTCCCAGTGGGCCGAGGCCAGCCGCTGGACCACCACGCTGTCGGGATTGACGCAGCCCCGGAAGCGGTCGGAAAGGTCGAGCACGAAGGCCATGCCGCCGGTCATCCCGGCCCCGAAGTTCTCGCCGACCGGACCCAGGATAACCGCCGTGCCGCCGGTCATGTATTCCAGGCCGTTGGTGCCGACGCCCTCGACCACCGCGGTGGCGCCCGAGTTGCGCACCGCGAACCGCTCGCCGGCCTGGCCGGCCGCGAACAGCTTGCCGCTCGTCGCCCCGTAGAGGACGGTGTTGCCGAGGATGACGTTGGTCTCCGGCGCCACCAGATGGCGCGAGGGCTTGATGACGATGGTGGCGCCGGACAGGCCCTTGCCGACATAGTCGTTGGCCTCGCCGGTCAGCACGATGCGCAGGCCGCGCACCGCAAAGGCTCCGAGACTCTGACCGGCCGAGCCCTTCAGCTCGACGGTGAGGTGCCCGGCCGGCAGGGCGTTCATGCCGAACTTGCGCACGATGTGGCTGGAGATGCGGGCCCCGATGGCGCGCGCGGTGTTCCGCACCGTGTAGGTCAGCTGCATCTTCTCGCCCCGCTGCAGCAGCGGGGCGGCGTCGCGGACGATCTGGGCGTCGAGGGTGTCGGGCACCGGGTTGCGGCCGTTGACCGTCGAATAGGGCGGGTTGGAGCCCGGGTCGGCGCGGACCAGCAGGGGGTTCAGGTCAAGGTCGTCGAGGTGCTCGCCGCCCCGGCTGACCTGGGCCAGCAGGTCGGTGCGGCCGACCACTTCCAGCAGCGAGCGGAAGCCCAGTTCCGAGAGGATCTCGCGGACCTCCTCGGCGATGAAGGTGAAGAGGTTGATGACCTTTTCCGGCGTGCCGGTGAACTTGGCGCGCAGGTCCTCGTCCTGGGTGCAGACCCCCACCGGGCAGGTGTTGGAATGGCACTGGCGGACCATGATGCAGCCCATGGCGACCAGGGACGCGGTGCCGATGCCGAACTCCTCGGCCCCCAGCATGGCGGCCATAACCACGTCGCGGCCGGTGCGAAGCCCGCCGTCGGTGCGCAGGGTCACATGGTGGCGCAGGTTGTTGAGGGTCAGCACCTGATTGGCTTCGGAGAGCCCCAGCTCCCAGGGCGAGCCGGCGTACTTGATCGAGGTCTGCGGCGAGGCGCCGGTGCCGCCGACGTTGCCGGCGATCAGGATGACGTCCGCCTTGGCCTTCGCCACCCCGGCCGCAATGGCGCCGATGCCGGTCATCGAGACCAGCTTCACCGTCACCCGGGCGTCGGGGTTGATCTGCTTCAGGTCGTAGATGAGCTGGGCCAAGTCCTCGATCGAGTAGATGTCGTGGTGCGGCGGCGGGCTGATCAGCATCACGCCGGGGGTAGCGTGCCGCAGCCGGGCGATCATCTCGGTGACCTTGAAACCCGGCAGCTGGCCGCCTTCGCCGGGCTTGGCGCCCTGGGCGACCTTGATCTCGATCTCGCGGCATTCGTTCAGGTATTCGGCGGTGACGCCGAACCGGCCGGAGGCGATCTGCTTGACGGCGCTGTTGGGGTTGTCGCCGTTGGGCAGCGGCCGGTAGCGGGCGCGGTCCTCGCCGCCCTCTCCGGAGACCGACTTGGCCCCGATGCGGTTCATGGCGATGTTCAGGGCGCCGTGCGCCTCGGGGCTGAGGGCGCCCAGGCTCATGCCGGGGGTCAGGAAGCGCTTGCGGATTTCGTTGACGCTCTCGACCTCGTCCAGTTCGACGGCGGTGCGGCCCTTGCGGAAGTCGAGCAGGTGGCGCGGCTGGCTGGCCTTCTGGCGGTGCAGCCCGGCGCTCCAGCGCTTGTAGGCCTCGTAGTCGCCGCTGTCGCAGGCCGCCTGCAGGGTGTGGATCAGCCGGGCCTCGAAGGCATGGGTCTCGCCGGAGCGGCGGGCCTTGTAGAAGCCGCCGACCGGCAGGGCGATGGCGGCCGGCTCCCAGGCGCGGCGGTGGATTTCGACGGTCTTGGACTCGATGCCGGCCAGGCCGATGCCGGAGATGCGGCTGGGCATGCCGGGGAAGAATTCCGCCGCCAGCGAGCGCGACAGGCCCATGGCCTCGAAGTTGTAGCCGCCGCGATAGCTGGAGATGACCGCGATGCCCATCTTCGAGATGATCTTCAGCAGGCCCTGCTCGATGGCCGTCTTGAAGTTCACGCAGACGTCGCGAAGCGAGAGCTCGCCGGCCAGGCCGCGCTCCAGCCGGTCCTGGAAGCTCTCCTGCGCCAGCCAGGCGTTGACCGCCGTGGCCCCGACCCCGACCAGGACGGCGAAGTAGTGAGTGTCCATGCATTCGGCCGAGCGGACGATGATCGAGACGTAAGAGCGCAGGCCCTTGGCGACCAGGTGGGCGTGCACCCCGGCCGTGGCGAGGATCATCGGCAGGCCGACCCGGGCCGGGCCGCTGTCGGTGTCGGTCAGGACGATGGTCGAGCAGCCGCGCAGGGCGGCGTCCTCGGCCTCGGCCTTGACCCGGTCGAGGTTGGCGCGAAGGGCGTCGCCCGCCCGCGCCTCGGCGGCGGGCAGCGGCATGGTGCAGTCGATGATCGCCAGGTTCTTGCCGGCGATGTAGTCGAGGATGCGCTCGTACATGCCGGTCGTCAGCACCGGGCTTTCCAGCACATAGACGTCGGTCTGGGCCTCGTCCTGGGCCAGGATGTTGCCAAGGTTCTTGAACCGGGTCTTCAGGCTCATGACGCCGGTTTCCCGCAAGGGATCGATCGGCGGGTTGGTCACCTGGCTGAAATTCTGGCGGAAGAAGTGGCTGAGCGGCCGGTACTTGTCGCTGAGCACGGCCAGCGGCGCGTCGTCGCCCATCGAGCCGATGGCCTCCTTGGCGTCCTCGACCATGGGCGCCAGGACCATCTCCAGGTCCTCGAGGCTGTAACCGGCCGCCGACTGGCGACGGGTCAGTTCCTCGCGGCCGCAACGGCGCGGCTCGGGTCCCGGACCGATCTCCTTCTCGAGATCGACCATGTTGCCCAGCCAGTCCTTGTAGGGATGGCGCATGGCCAGTTCGTCGACGATCTCCTCCTCGCCGAACATCCGGCCTTCGACCAGGTCGACGGCGATCATCCGGCCGGGGTGAATGGTCAGCTTGCGGCTGATCCGCTCGTCCGGCACGCCGCACATGCCCGCTTCCGAGCCGACGATCAGCAGGCCGTCGTCGGTCAGGGCGGCGCGCAGCGGGCGCAGGCCGTTGCGGTCCTTGCCGGCCACGACCCAGCGGCCGTCGGTGGCGCAGAGGGCCGCCGGACCGTCCCAGGGCTCCATGACCGCGTTGCAGTAGCTGTAGAGCGCCTTGTGCTCGGGCTTCATCGCCTCGTCGGACTTGGCGTTCCAGGCCTCGGGCACCAGCAGGGCCTTGGCCATCGGCGCGTCGCGGCCGGCGCGGACCAGGACCTCGAAGGTGTTGTCGAGGGCGGCGCTGTCGGACCCGCCCGGCTGCACCACCGGCTTGATGTCGTCGCCGAAGTCTCCGAAGGCCTGGGCGGCCATGCGGATCTCGTGGCTCTTCATCCAGTTGACGTTGCCCTTGATGGTGTTGATCTCACCATTGTGGGCCAGCATGCGGAACGGCTGGGCCAGCCGCCACTGCGGGAAGGTGTTGGTCGAATAGCGCTGGTGGAAGATCGCCACCGCCGCCTCGAACCGCTCGTCGCGCAGGTCGGGGTAGAACTCGTCGATGCTCTCGGCCAGGAACATGCCCTTGTAGATCAGCGACCGGGCCGACAGGCTGCAGAGGTAGAAGTCCTGGATGGCCGCCTGGGCGACGCGCTTCTCGATCCGCTTGCGGGCCAGGAACAGGGCCCGCTCCAGCGCCTCGCCCTCCAGGCCGGGGGGCGGCGAGAGCATGATCTGCTCGATCTCGGGACGGGTGGCGTTGGCCTTCTCGCCGATCACCGAGGTGTCGACCGGCACCTGGCGCCAGCCGTAGATGTAGAAGCCGAAGCGCAGCGCCTCGCTCTCGACGATGGTCCGGGCGGCCTCCTGGGCGCCCAGGTCGACGCGCGGCAGGAAGACCTGGCCGACGGCGATCGGGCCCGGGCGCAGGGACTGTCCGGCCCCCGCCACCTGCTCCTGGAAGAAGGGCTGCGGCACGCTGAGCAGGATGCCGGCGCCGTCGCCGGTCTTGCCGTCGGCGTCGACGGCGCCCCTGTGCCAGACCGCCTTCAGGGCCTTGATCGCCAGGTCGACGATCTCGCGGCGCGGCTTGCCGTCGATGGCGCAGACCAGGCCGACGCCGCAGGAGTCGCGCTCCATGGAAGGGTCGTAGGCGTTGCCGTCGATCAGCAGCTGGCGGTTCTTCAGGTAGAGGTCGAGGACGTCGGACATGGTCTCTACTCCGCCGCGACCAGCGCGGGCGCGGCCGAAAGCTGCTTGTGGATGCCGGCGGCGGCGTCGAAGCCGTCGCGGATGGCCCAGACGACCAGGGAAGCGCCGCGGGCGATGTCGCCGGCGGCGTAGACGCCGGGAAGATTGGTCTCTTTCGAGCGACGGTGGATCTTCACCGTGCCCGCCCGGCTGACTTCCAGGTCAGGCGAGCCCAGCGTGGTCGGCAGGTCTTCCGGATCGAAGCCGAGGGCCTTGATCACCAGGTCGGCCTTGATCTCGAAGTCGCCGTTCTCGATCGGCTCGGGGCTCTGGCGGCCCGAGGCGTCGGCCGGACCCAGCCGCATGCGGGCGGCGCGGACGCCGCTGGCCTGGCCGGCCTCGCCGGTGACGGCGCGGGGTCCGGCCAGCCATTCGAAGATGACGCCTTCTTCCTCGGCGTTGGCGACCTCGCGCAGGGAGCCCGGCATGTTCTCGCGGTCGCGGCGGTAGAGGCAACGCACCTCCGCCGCCCCCTGGCGGATGGCGGTGCGCACGCAGTCCATGGCCGTGTCGCCGCCGCCGACGACGACGACGCTCTTGCCCTGGGCGTCCAGGTCGCCGCTGTCGAAGGCCGGCACGACATCGCCGTAGCCCTTGCGGTTGGAGGCGGTCAGATAGTCCAGGGCCGCGACCACGCCGCTCGAGCCGGCACCGGGCACCGGCAGGTCCTTGGCGGCATAGACGCCGGTGGCCAGAAGCACGGCGTCATGCTCGCGGCGCAGGTCTTCCAGGGTGGCGTCCCGGCCGACCTCGAAGTTCATCCTGAAGACGATGCCGCCGTCGGCCAGCCGGTCGGTGCGGCGCTGGACGACGTCCTTCTCCAGCTTGAAGCCGGGGATGCCGTAGATCAGCAGGCCGCCCGGCCGGTCGTAGCGGTCATAGACGGTGACGTCGTAGCCCAGCTCGAACAGCCGCTCGGCGGCCGACAGGCCGGCCGGGCCCGCGCCGACGACGCCGACCGACTGGCCGCGCCGCGCGCCCTGGACCAGCGGGGCCACCCAGCCCTCTTCCCAGGCCTTGTCGTTGATGTAGCGCTCGACGGCGCCGATGGTCACCGTGCCGTGGCCCGACTGCTCGATCACGCAGTTGCCCTCGCAGAGGCGGTCCTGCGGACAGATGCGGCCGCAGATCTCGGGCATGCTGCTGGTCGCCTGCGACAGCTCATAGGCCTCGCGCAGCCGCCCGGTTGCGGTCATCCGCAGCCAGTCGGGGATGTTGTTGTGCAGCGGGCAGTGGGTCTGACAGAAGGGGATGCCGCATTGCGAACAGCGCGAGGACTGCTCACTGGCCTTGGCGTCGACGAAATCGGCGTAGATTTCCTGGAAGTCGCGGTCGCGCGTGGCGGCGTCGCGCTTCTCAGGCGTCCGCCGGTCGATCACCGTGAACTTCAGCATCCGTTCGGCCATTGGAAATCCCTGCCCCACCCGAAGGGGTAAAAATTGCGCGAGAGGGCTCATACGCACTCACCGGCGCAAGAAGAATGCTACGGTCTGTTTTGTAGACTGAATTTCGGGTGATGCCGGCAAGGTGAGCATACGACGCTCCTCAAACCGGCATTATCGGTCCGTTAATTTGACCAATGGCGCGACGAGTTGATTTTCGGGGCGGTCTCTTGCCTTCACCCACGCGAGCCGGGACAAGACCTTTCCACTCATGAGGCTGCCTGAATGCCCGACTGGTTGTCCGCCATCATTCTTGGCCTCGTCGAAGGCCTGACAGAGTTCATTCCGGTTTCCTCGACCGGCCACCTGTTGCTGACCAGCCGGGCGCTGGGGCTGGAGCCGGGCTTCTGGGACACCTTCGTGGTGATGATCCAGCTGGGCGCGATCCTCGCCGTCATCGCCCTCTACTTCCAGCGCCTGTGGGCCGTGCTGATCGGCCTGCCGACCCGGCCGGAGGCCCGCCGGTTCGCCCTGAGCGTCCTGATCGCCTTCATCCCGGCCGTGGTGCTCGGCCTGCTGCTGCACGACTTCATCAAGGCGGTGCTGTTCAACCCCTGGATTGTCTGCTGGTCGCTGATCGTCGGCGGCGTGGTGCTGATCCTGCTCGACCGCTGGCGGCCGGAGCCCAGGGTCACCGACGCGATGGCGACGCCCTTCCGCACCGC
>SDZP01000081.1 GCA_004144935.1 Caulobacteraceae bacterium
GGCCATCGCCTACGGCGCCTTCATCAACACCGTCATCCAGTTCGTCATCGTCGCCTTCGCGGTGTTCCTGCTGGTCAAGCTGGTCAACGCCGCTCGGCGTCGGGGCCGGCGGGGCGCTGGGGGCGGGCGCTTCCGCCTCCTTGCGCCGCGCGGCGTTGACCAGCTTGACCAGCAGGAACACCGCGAAGGCGACGATGACGAACTGGATGACGGTGTTGATGAAGGCGCCGTAGGCGATGGCCACCTCGGCGGTCTTGCTCGCCGCGTCCTCGGGGGCCAGCACGATCTTCAGGTCGGAGAAGTCGACCTTGCCGAGGATCAGCCCGATCGGCGGCATGATGACGCCATCGACCAGCACGGTGACGATCTTGCCGAAGGCCGCGCCGATGATCACCCCGACCGCCAGGTCGATGACGTTGCCGCGCGAGATGAACTGACGGAATTCGCTGACGACGCTCATGGGGGGACCTCGCTGTTCAGGCGGGTCAGTCGGCGTTCAGCCGGGCCCGCAGTTCCTTGCCGCTCTTGAAGAAGGGCACATGTTTGGCCCGCACGTCCACCGTCTCGCCGGTGCGCGGGTTGCGGCCCGAGCGGGCCGGACGGGAGCGCACGGAAAAGGCGCCGAAACCACGCAGTTCGACCCGGCCGCCGTCCTCCAGCGCCGCGATCATCTTCTCCAGGATGACGCCGACCACACGCTCGACATCGCGCTGCGTCAGGTGCGGGTTTTCCGCCGCCAGACTGGCGATCAGCTCGGACTTGATCATGCTTTCCCCGATATCCCCGCCTGTCGGCGCAGCGACCTTTGCCCAACTCGCCTTGAGTCTTCAAGGGGTTGCGTGAAATTTGCGGCCGTTAAAACCGGAGCAAGCCTCGCTGCCTATGCTCAAGCCGAGTACAGGCGCTTAAACATGCAGCATTCCCCCCAGGCGCGAGCCACGCCCCCGCCCACGACCGGCCTGGAGGCCATGCGCGGCCCAAGGGTGCGCGTCCGGCTGGCGGCGTCAGTAGGGATGGATGTGATCATCGATGGCCGCCTGCGGCCGATGATCGGCCTCAAGGAGGGCGGCCTGCGCGGCCGGGCGCTGCACTACGGCGTGGTCGAGGCCGCCGGCGCCAAGCGGCGGCTGGCCGCCGCCAGCCTCAACGCCATCGACGCCGAGCGCATCGACCTGGCGGTGCTCGACGCCGGCCTGGCCGCGCTCGAGCCGCCGGTCCCGGGCGAGCGGCCGCCGCTGATGATGCTGCCGGTCAGCTGGAGCACCCTGCGCGCCGAGAAATCCCGCCGCAGGCTGCTGCGCCGCATCGCCGCCGGCCAGATCGATCACGGGGTGCTGGCCATCTGCGAGGTGGTGGGGCTGGAGCCCGGCGTGCCGCAGGCCGCGGTTCGCGAGGCGGTCGGGGCGTTGAAACCCATCTTCCGCGGCGTCCTGGCCCGCACCCTGCCGAAGGCGGCGATGCTGCGTCACCTGGAGGGCTGCGGCTTCACCGGCGCGGCCATCGAGGCCGACGGGCTGGAGGCGGCCGAGGACGAGGGCGAGATGCTGCGCCGGGTGCTGCTGCTGCAGACCGTCGGCCCGGGCGTCCTGATCCACGGGGTGCGCTCGGTGGCCGGCCTCACCGCCGCCCGCGCCGCCGGCGCCAGCTGGGCCAGCCTCGACATCCAGCCGGGCGGCGAAAGCCTGATGGCCGAAACGAAAACGGCGGCCGGGTCGCCCCGGCCGCCGCGTTACGTGGATGCTCAATAAGCTTCGAAGTTAGTCTTTCGAAGCCTTCTCGCGCAGGGCCGCGCCGAGGATGTCGCCCAGCGAAGCGCCCGAGTCCGAGGACCCGTACTGCTCGATGGCGGCCTTCTCGTCCATCATCTCCAGGGCCTTGATCGACACGGACACCCGGCGGGCGGCCTTGTCGATGGCGGTCACCTGGGCGTCCACGCGGTCGCCGACGGCGAAGCGTTCCGGACGCTGCTCCTGACGATCGCGCGACAGGTCCGACTTGCGGATGAAAGCGGTCATCGGGGCGTCTTCTTCACCGAACTTCACTTCGATACCACCGGAGGTGATTTCGGTGACGGTGCAGGTGACGGTCTGGCCCTTGCGGAAGCTGTCGCCGGCCAGCGGATCGCCGGCCAGTTGCTTGACGCCCAGGCTGATGCGTTCCTTCTCGACGTCGACGTCGAGAACGCGCGCCTTGACCATGTCGCCCTTCTTGTACTTGGCCAGGGCTTCTTCGCCGGTCACGGCCCAGTCCAGGTCGGACAGGTGGACCATGCCGTCGATCTCGCCGTCCAGGCCGATGAACAGGCCAAACTCGGTGGCGTTCTTGACTTCGCCCTCGACGGTCGAACCGATCGGGTGATCGGCCAGGAACTTCTCCCACGGGTTGGCCGCGGCCTGCTTGAGGCCCAGGCTGACCCGGCGCTTGGAGCTGTCGACGTCGAGCACGATGACGTCCACTTCCTGCGAGGTGGAGACGATCTTGCCGGGGTGGACGTTCTTCTTGGTCCAGGACATTTCCGAGACGTGCACCAGGCCTTCAACGCCGGCTTCCAGCTCAACGAACGCGCCGTAGTCGGTGATGTTGGTGATGCGGCCCGTGAACTTGGCGCCGACCGGGTACTTCGCTTCCACGCCGTCCCAGGGGTCGGACTGGAGCTGCTTCATGCCCAGGCTGATGCGTTGGGTGTCGGGGTTGATCTTGACGATCTGGACCTTCACCGTGTCGCCGACCGCTAGCACCTGGCTCGGGTGGTTGACGCGCTTCCAGCTCATGTCGGTGACGTGCAGCAGGCCGTCGATGCCGCCCAGGTCCACGAAGGCGCCGTAGTCGGTGATGTTCTTGACCACGCCTTCGCGGATCTCGCCCTCTTGCAGCTGGCTGACCAGCTCGGTGCGCTGTTCGGCGCGGGCTTCTTCCAGGATGGCGCGACGCGAGACGACGATGTTGCCGCGCGGACGGTCCATTTTCAGGATGGCGAAGGGCTGTTCCTTGCCCATCAGCGGGCCGACGTCGCGCACCGGGCGGATGTCGACTTGCGAACCGGGCAGGAAGGCGGACGCGCCGCCCAGGTCGACGGTGAAGCCGCCCTTGACGCGGCCGACGATGGCCCCGTTGACCGGTTCGTTGCGGGCAAAGACTTCTTCCAGGCGGGTCCAGGCTTCTTCGCGCTTGGCTTTCTCGCGGCTGATGACGGCTTCGCCCAGCGCGTTCTCGACGCGCTCGAGGAAGACCTCGACGGTGTCGCCGACCTTCAGGGTGGCCTTGCCGTCGTCGTCGACGCCGAATTCCTTGACGCTGATCCGGCCCTCGGTCTTCAGACCGATGTCGATGATCGCGACGTCCTTTTCGATCCCGACGACCTTGCCCTTGATCACGGTGCCTTCAGCGAAGTCGCTGGCGCCGCCGAGGCTTTCGTCGAGCAGAGCGGCGAAGTCGTCGCGGCTCGGGTTGAAGTTCATGTCATCAGCCATGTGGCTACTTACGTCTCTGGTTGGGGAACGGCGGATGGCGCATGGCCGGAGTCCGGACGCTCGGTTTTTCAGGTGGGGTACTGAAGGGCCCGCGGGTCGGAGGTGCGACGCGGTTGGATTTGCCCTTGGCCTATCGGCTTCGGGCGCGCGCCGTCTCGACAATGCGGCGGGCCGCATCGAAGGCGCGGTCTATATCCATTTCGGTGGTGTCGAGCAAGACCGCGTCGTCGGCGATGACCATCGGGCTGTCGCTGCGGGCAGAGTCGCGTTCATCGCGGATACGGATGTCGGCCAGGATGTCTTCATAGGCGACCTGCTCGCCCTGGCCGGTCAGCTGCTTCCAGCGGCGCGTGGCCCGCACCTCCGGCGTGGCGGTGACGAACAGCTTCGCATCGGCCTCCGGCGCGATGACGGTGCCGATGTCGCGCCCGTCGATGACCACGCCGGGCTCCTGCGTGGCGAAGGTCCGCTGGAACTGGCGCAGGGCCTCGCGCACGGGGGTATAGGCGGCGACCCGGCTGGCGGCCTCGCCGGCGGCGCGGGTGCGCACCTCGGGGTTCTCCAGGGTGGCGGGATCGAGGGTGCGGGCGACGCGGGTGGCGTGCGCCATGTCCGAGAGGTCGCCCCCTTCCGCCAGCACCCGCACCCCGACGGCGCGGTAGAGCAGGCCGGAATCGAGGACGGGATAGCCGTAGAGCGCCGCCAGCTTGGTGGCGATGGTACCCTTGCCCGAGGCCGCGGGGCCGTCAACGGCGATCACGAAGCCCATCCCGTTCACCGCTCATCCCGGCGAAGGCCGGGATCCATCGGGGCCCATAAAGCCATCCGGCTTGACCAGGCCGTGGGCCAACCTCCTGACAGCGGTGGGTGAGCTGGGTCCCGGCCTTCGCCGGGATGAGCGGATGGGGGGCGGATCATCCGACCTCAGCCCCCAGCCCGCGCATCAGTTCCACGAACCCCGGAAAGCTTGTCGCGATCATCCCCGGCTCGTCGACCTCGACGTCGCCCTGCGCCGCCAGTCCCAGCACCAGATGGCTCATGGCGATGCGGTGGTCGCCATGCGTCACCACCCGCGCCCCTCCGCGCACCGGATGGTTGCCGCCGGCCGTGCCGACGACGGTGAAGCCCTCCGGCTCCTCCTCGACCCCGACCCCGCAGGCGGCCAGCCCATTGGCCATGAGGGCGATCCGGTCGCTCTCCTTGACCCGCATCTCGCCGACGCCGCGCATCACGGTCGCGCCCGAGGCAAAGGCCGCCGCCACCGCCAGGATCGGATACTCGTCGATCATCGCCGGGGCCCGCTCGGGCGGCACGACGACGCCCGCAAGTTGGGAGTAGCGCGCCGTGATGTCCCCGACCTCCTCGCCGCCGGCGCTGCGCCGGTTCGCGATGGTCAGGTCGGCGCCCATTTCCACCAGGGTGTCGAACAGGCCGGTGCGGGTGGCGTTCAGCATCACGCCCTCGACGGTCACCTCCGACCCCGGGGTGATCAGCGCCGCCACCAGCGGGAAGGCGGCCGAGGACGGGTCGGCCGGCACGTCGACATGACAGCCGGTCAGCATCTGGCCGCCGGCCAGCCGGATCAACCGGCCCTCGGCCTCGTCCGAGACCTCCACGGTCGCGCCAAACGCCCGCAGCATCCGCTCGGTGTGATCCCGCGTCGCTTCCGGCTCCAGCACATAGGTGTCGCCGGCGGCGTTCAGGCCGGCCAGCAGCACCGCCGACTTCACCTGCGCCGAGGCCATCGGCAGGACATAGCGGATGGCGGTGAGGTGGCCGCCGCTCAGGGTCAGGGGCAGGCGCTCGCCGGCCCGGGACAGCCATTTGGCCCCCATCAGGCCCAGCGGGGTCAGCACCCGAGCCATCGGCCGGCTCTTCAGCGAAGCGTCGCCGGTGAAGGTGGCGCGGATGTCGAACCCCGCCGCCGCTCCCATGATCAGCCGCACGCCGGTGCCGGCGTTGCCGCAGTCGACGATGTCGGCCGGCTCGGCGAACCCGCCCCGGCCCTCGACGGTCCAGGCCTTGTCACCGGTTCGTGTGACGCCCGCGCCGAACGCCTGCATGGCGCGGCCGGTGGCCAGCACGTCCTCGCCCTCCAGCAGGCCGGTGATGGTCGTCGTGCCGTTGCTCAGGGCCCCGAGGATCAACGCCCGGTGGGAAATCGACTTGTCGCCGGGCACGCGGATGGTCCCGCGCAGGGCCGCGCCGGGGCGGGCTCGGAGGGCGGCGATGGTCATGCCGAGGCTTCGGCTCCGTCTTGAACAGGCTGGAATTGGGGGAAAGCCTTTTGACAGCGCCCCTGTCGCGTGGCAAGGGAGCCGCCGCTTTTACAACACCCCACATAGAGAGGCCGCCCGCTTTGGCCAGCCCAGAACTCGGCGTCAAGCAGCTCTGCCCGACCTGCTCGGCGAAATTCTATGACCTGAACCGCCGTCCGGCCCTGTGCCCCAAGTGCGGCGACTCGTTCGACCCTGAAGAGGCGGTCCGGAACCGCCGCGTGCGCGCCCGCGCCACGCCGGTGGATTACGAGGACGAGGTCGAAAAAGACGAAGACGGCGCCGAGGCCAAGAAGAAGGCCGCCGCCGAGGACGAGGACGGCTTCGAGGAAGAGCCCGACACCACGCCGGAAATCGACGACGAGGCCGCGGCCGAGCCGATCGAGACCGACGATGAAGAGGGCGACGCCGCCGCCAAGCCGGCCGACGATCTCGGTGTCGATTTTGCCGACGACGAGGAAACCCTCGACGAGGAAGAAGCCGACGACGTGCCGTTCCTCGAGGACGAAGACGAGGACGACTTCCCGGAAGACGAGATCGACGGTCTGCCCGGCGAGGGCGACGAGGAGGTCTGACGATTTCGCTGCAGGGTCGGCGCTTCTTTCGAGGCGTCGACCCAAGGCGGAAAAAAGTGGCGGGTAAGGCTTGATCGGCGAATGCCGACAGACTAAGACCCCGCCCTCGCCGCCGGGCCACCGGCGACGAGCGCCAGACGACCGAGGCAAGACTTCGGGGCTATAGCTCAGCTGGTAGAGCGCTTGAATGGCATTCAAGAGGTCAGCGGTTCGACTCCGCTTAGCTCCACCATAAGGGCCGCATCCGACAAGGATGCGGCCCTTTCCATTTCCGCCTTCGGCAAGGAACCGCTCGGGGGCAAAGGTATTCTGGTTTGCGGGCCGGTCTGCGCGGCCGGGGCGGACGGGGCGATCTGGTGATTTCCGAGGACGATCAGGACGGCGCCGCGCCATGGTTTCTCGCTGGCGGCGGCGAGATGGGCCGGCGCATGCGGGCTTTCGGCTGGGGCGACACGCCGCTCGGCCCGCCCGCGACCTGGCCGGAAGCCCTGCGCACCCTCGTCGCCCTGATGCTGGAGTCCCGCCAGGGCATGTTCGTCGCCTGGGGTCCCGGTCTGACCTGGATGTGCAACGACGCCTTCCTGCCGATCCTCGCCGACAAGCATCCCGCCGCCCTGGGCCGGCCGACCGCCGAGGTCTGGTCCGACGCCTGGCCGACGGTCGGCCCCCTGTTCGACGAGGTCCTGGCCGGCCGCGCCCAGCGGTTCGAGGACCTGCCGGTGCCGCTGGTGCGGGACGGCCAGTCCACCGAGGCCTGGTTCAACTTCTCCTACAATCCGGTCCGTGACGGGGCCGGTGCGATCGCCGGGGTGCATGCGGTGGTCACCGAGACCACCGACAAGGTCCGGGCCATCGCCGCCCTCGGCTCACAGCGGGAACAGTTCGCCCGCCTGTTCGACCAGGCCCCCAGCTTCATGACCATGCTCAGCGGGCCCGAACACCGCATCGACCTGGTCAACCCGGCCTACATGAAGCTGGTCGGTCACCGCCCGGTGATCGGGTTGACGGTCGCCGAGGCCCTGCCGGAAGCCGCCGCCCAGGGCTATATCGATCTCCTCGATCAGGTCTACGCCAGCGGCGAGGCCTATGTGGCGACCAGCGCCCCCTACGCCATGCAGACCGAACCGGGCGGGCCGGTCGACCAGCGCACCCTCGACTTCCTCTATCAGCCGATCCGCGACCCCGATGGCCAGGTGACCGGCATCTTCGTCGAGGGCGCCGATGTCACCGAACGGGCCGTGCTCGAACAGCGCCGACTGGCCCTGGTCGAACTGGGCGACCGCATCCGCGACTTCGAAGATCCGGACGAGCTTGCCTATGCCGCCGCCGAGATCCTCGGCCGCACCCTGGGGGTCAGCAGGGCGGGCTATGGCGTCATCGACAAGCAGGCCGAGACCATCACCATCGCCCGCGACTGGAATGCGCCGGGCATCCAGAGCCTGGCCGGGGTCCTGCAGTTTCGCGACTACGGCTCCTACATCGAGGACCTCAAGGCCGGCCGCACGGTGCTGATCGCGGACGCCGACCTCGATCCGCGTTCGGCCGACAACGCCGCCGCCCTGAAAGCGATCAGCGCCCAGGCCTTCGTCAACATGCCGGTGACCGAACAGGGGGACTTCGTCGCCCTGCTCTATCTCAACCACGCCGAGGCCAGGCCCTGGACGGAGGACGAACTGGCCCTGGTCCGCGAGGTCGCCGACCGCACGCGCGCGGCCACCGAACGCCGCCGGGTCGAGCAGGAGCTTCGCACCCTGGCCGCCACCCTTGAGGAACAGGTCGAGGCCCGCACCCGCGAACTGCGCCAGAACGAGGAGGCCCTGCGCCAGGCCCAGAAGATGGAGGCGGTCGGCCAGCTGACCGGCGGCCTCGCCCATGACTTCAACAACCTGCTCGCCGCCGTCAGCGGCAATCTGGAACTGCTGGAAAGCCGCCTGCTGGGCGGCCGGCTGGTCGGACTGGACCGCTACATCGACAATGCCCAGGGGGCCGCCCGCCGCGCCGCCGCCCTCACCCAGCGCCTGCTGGCCTTCTCCCGCCGCCAGACGCTCGACCCCCGCCCCACCGACATCAACCGGCTGATCGGCGGGCTGGAGGAGCTGATCCGGCGCAGCGTCGGCCCGGAGATCGAGGTGGAGATCGTTGGCGCCGCCGGCCTCTGGCCGGCCCGGATCGATCCCTCGCAGCTGGAAAACTCGCTGCTCAACCTCTGCATCAACGCCCGGGACGCCATGGCCCCGAACGGCGGCCGCATCACCATCGAGACCGCCAACAAGTGGCTGGATCAGCGGGCAGCCTCCGAACGCGACCTGCCGCCAGGCCAGTACCTGTCGGTCTGCGTCAGCGACACCGGAACCGGCATGACGCCGGAGGTCGTCTCCCGCGCCTTCGACCCCTTCTACACCACCAAGCCGCTGGGCGAGGGCACCGGGCTCGGCCTCTCGATGGTCTACGGCTTCGCCCGGCAGTCGGGCGGCCAGGTGCGGATCTATTCGGAGGTCGGCAAGGGCACCACGATGTGCCTCTACCTGCCGCGCTTCCATGGCAAGGCCGAGGAAGTCCGGCGTCCCGAAACCCCGACCCCCGGTCACGGCGACGGCGAGACGGTGCTGGTCATCGACGACGAGCCGGCCATCCGCGCCCTGATCGTCGAGGTGCTGCAGGACAGCGGCTACAACGCCATCGAGGCGGCGGACGGGCCGGAGGGGCTGAAGGTCCTGGAGTCCGACGCCCGCATCGACCTGTTGGTCACCGACGTCGGCCTGCCGGGCGGCATGAACGGCCGTCAGGTCGCCGACGCCGCCCGCGTCGGCCGGCCGGACCTCAAGGTGCTGTTCATCACCGGCTTCGCCGAGAACGCCGCCGTCGGCAACGGCCACCTGGCCCCCGGCATGGAGGTGATGACCAAGCCGTTCGCCATGGCGGCGCTGGCCAACCGCATCCGTGACCTGATCGAGCGCTAGCCGGCCCGGGTTTCCGGTATAGGCTGGCGCCCATGAGCATCGCCGACCGCGTCCGCATCGAGTCCGTCCAGACCCTGTCGGATGACTGGTATCTGCTGAAGAAAACCCGCTTCTCCTGGCGGCGCAACGACGGGACCTGGCAGAGCCAGAGCCGCGAGACCTACGACCGGGGCAACGGCGCCGCCATCCTGCTGTACGACCCCGACCGGCGGACCGTCATCCTGGTGAAGCAGTTCCGCTTCCCCGCCTTCGTCAGCGGCCACGACGACCTGATGATCGAGGTGGCCGCGGGCCTGCTCGACAACGCCGGGCCGGAAGAGCGCATCCGCAAGGAGGCCGAGGAAGAGACCGGCTACCGCGTCCGCGAGGTGCGCAAGGTGTTCGAGGCCTTCATGAGCCCCGGATCGGTGACCGAGGTGCTGCACTTCTTCGTCGGCCGCTACAGCCCGGCCGACCGGGTCTCCGAGGGCGGCGGCGAGGCGGACGAGGGCGAGGACATCGAGGTGCTGGAACGGGACATCGACGCAGCCATGGCCATGGTCGCCTCCGGCGAAATCCGCGACGCCAAGACCATCATGCTGCTGCAGTACGCGAGGCTGACCCTGTTTCCAGCCGGCGCCGCGGCGTCGCCGGCGTCCGGGATATCGTGATGCCGCGACTGTGCATGGCCCTCGCCGCCCTCGCCTTGATGGCCTTCGCCGGCCCCTCGGACGATCCCCGGCTGCTGCCCCGCGCCTATATCGTGGCCCTGCAGGCCGACCCCGACGCCAACGGCGGTCGGCCGGTGGCGGTCGATGTGGTGGTCAGCTGCGACGCCACGGTCGGCCGGCTGCTGCAGACCATGACCGCCGCCCAGTGGTTCGCCCAGCGCGACCAGCTCTCCCACGCCTCCGCCTCGCTGAACATCACCGGCTGGGAGATCCTGCCCGGCCAGCAGGTCGGCGGCCGCAGGGCCATCGCCCGCAAATGCGCCAAGGCCGCCGTGGTCTATGCCAACTACGCCTCGCCGGGCGAGCATCGGCTGGTGCTGGGGCGGGACAGCCACGTCACCGTCCTCTTGCGGCGGGACGGAATCGCCCTGAAAGACTAGGCCAAGGCGCCGCCCGCCGGGGCCCACCGGAAGACCCACGCGGCCAGGGGTTTGCGGGCCATACCGGGTCCCGCAGGCGGCGCCCGCTTTTTTGCAGGCCGGACGGCCGGCGGGATGAGCCTCGCCTTGCGAACCCGGGCCGCAATCGCCACCTGTCCTACAGCCGCAAGGGCCTTCGCCGATCTCGGGTCGGCCGTTTGCGGGAGTCGCTTGAACAGGACTCGAGGACGAAGACGATGACCACCCGAACCGTGCTGTTCGACAGCCCCTTCCTGCTGGGCTTCGACCATACCCGCGGCCTGATCGAACGGGCCCAGCGGGCGGCCACCGAAGGCTATCCCCCCTACAACGTCGAGGCCCGCGATGACGGCGGACTTCGCATCACCCTGGCGGTCGCCGGCTTTTCGCCGGACCAGCTGGAGGTGACCGTGGAGGGCGAGATGCTGACCGTGACCGGCAAGCGCGGCGACGGGGCGGAGGGCCAGGACCGGGCCTTCCTGCACCGGGGCATCGCGGCCCGCGGCTTCCTGCGGACCTTCATCCTCGCCGACGGCATGCTGGTCGGCGGCGCCACGCTCGAACACGGCCTGCTGCACGTCGATCTGGACCGGCCCAAGGCCGAGCGACTGATCCAGAAAATTCCCATCCGGACAGGCGGCTGAACTTATTGCGCCCGTCCCGCGTTCGTTTTGTGAAGGAGGTGGTCTCAATGACACCCGTTAGATTGACCAACGAAGCCTTTGCCGCCCTGGGTGGCCCAAGCCTGGTCTATGTGCGCCCCGTGAGCGGCGCCGAGATCATCGCGTCCTCGCCGGCCGCCGCGCTGGCTCATGTCGAGCTCGAACCCGAGCAGATGCTCTATGCGGTGCACCGCGCCGACGGTGAGCGCCTGGCCGTGATGAGCGATCGCGACAGCGCCATCTCCGCCGCCCTGGCCCACGAACTGGCCCCGGTTTCGGTCCACTAAACTCCAGCCCGGAAGGGGCCGCGCCGACGCCGCGCGGCCCCCAAGGTTGCTTTTCCGACATCAAACCCGTACTAGGCCGCCCTCATC
>SDZP01000457.1 GCA_004144935.1 Caulobacteraceae bacterium
ACTACCTGGACGGCGGCGCGGGCGCCGACGTGATGCGCGGCGGAACCGAGAACGACATCTATCTCGTCGATGACCTGGACGACCAGACTCTCGAGGCGCTGGACGAAGGCTACGACATCGTCCGCACCGAGCTGGACGGCTGGGTGCTGGCCGGCAACATCGAGGGTCTGCAGCTGGAAGGCGCCGGCGACATCGACGGGACGGGCAACGGTCTGGCCAACAACATGCAGGGCAGCAGCGGGGCCAACACGATTTACGGCCTGGCCGGCAACGACACGATCAATGGCGCCGACGGAAACGACATCATCGTCGGCGGGCTGGGCGGCGACCAGCTGCGCGGCGGCGCGGGCGCCGACAGCTTCGTGATCGGCCAGGAGAGCACGGTGGCCAGGACGGAGCTGGACCAGATCCACGACTTCTCGATCGGCCAGATGGACATCATCGACCTGTCGGGCATCGACGCCATTGCCGGCGGCGCGGACGACGCGTTCAGCCTGGTCGGGGCTTTCAGCAAGCACGCCGGTGAAATGACCCTGACCTTCGCGGCCGGCATCACCACCCTGAAGCTGGATATCAACGGCGACGCCAAGGCCGACTACACGCTGAAGATCAACGGCGACGTCACCGGCGACAGCGGCCGCTGGATGCTCTGACGGCCGCCGCGATAAATCGCGACCATTCAATTTTATTACACTGCCGGACGGCCCCGAACAGTGGTCTGCGCAGCCCATGTTGCGTCCATTCCCGAGGCGCCCTGCCCAGGATGGTCCGATGCCCTTTCCCGCAACCTTCGAACTCAGCGCACTGAACGAGACCGATGGCTTCCGCATCGATGGCGTGGCGGTGGGCGATCAAAGCGGTTACTCGGTCGCCTCGGCGGGCGACGTCAATGGAGACGGCATCGACGACCTCGTCATCGGGGCGCGCCACGCCAACCCGAACGGCGTCTACAGCGGGTCGAGCTATGTGGTGTTCGGCAAAACCGCCTCTTTCGGGCCCAGCATCAGTCTGGCCAGCCTCAATGGAGGCAACGGCTTCCGCATCGACGGCGCGGCGGCGGGCGATCAAAGCGGCCACTCGGTCGCCTCGGCCGGCGACGTCAACGGCGACGGCATCGATGACCTGATTGTCTCGGCGCGGCTCGCCGATCCGAACGGCAGTTCCAACGCCGGGGTCAGCTACGTGGTGTTCGGCAGTGACGACGGGTTTCCGGAAGTCCTCAACCTGTCCGACCTGAATGGCGTCAATGGCTTCAGCATCAGCGGCGAGGCGCAAAGCGACTGGAGCGGCATCTCCGTCAGTTCGGCCGGCGATATCAACGGCGACGGGATCAGCGACGTGCTGATCGGGGCCATGCTCGCCGACCCGAACGGGGTTGGCGGCGCCGGGGCCGGCTATGTGGTGTTCGGTCGGAACACCGTTCTGGAAGGCGATTTTGCGTCCAATCTGAACCTCTCGGCGCTCGACGGAACAAACGGGTTCCGGATCAACGGCGTGGCGGCCGCCGACTCCACCGGCTTTTCCGTTTCCTCGGCGGGCGACGTCAACGATGACGGCTTTGACGACGTCATCCTGGGGGCAAGGACCGCTGATGTGAACGGGGTCAGCTCCGGCGCCAGCTACGTGGTGTATGGCAGCGACGCAGGCTTTGCCGACGAATTGAATCTCACGGACCTGAACCTCGGCAGCCTCAATGGGCTGAACGGCTTTCGGATCATCGGCGAGGCGGAGGCCGATCAGAGCGGCAACTGGGTCGACTCGGCGGGGGATATCAACGGCGACGGCTTCGACGACCTCATCGTCGCAACCCGCGATGCCGGGCCGAACGGCGCCTATTCTGGCGTCACCTATATCGTATTCGGCGCCGCTGCTTCGGTCGGGGCCAGCTTCAGTCTCTCCAGCCTGAACGGAACGAACGGCTTCCAGGTCAACGGTGTAGCGGCGGATGACCGGAGTGGCCGCTCGGCCGCCGCGGCCGGCGATGTCAACGGCGATGGCATCGACGACCTGATCATCGGGGCGCTCGGCGCCAACCAGGAAACCGGAGCCAGCTACATCATCTATGGCAGGCTCGATTTCACCGGCGGCGGGACCAATGACGCCCGCAGCGGCGGCGCCGTGGCCGACAGCCTGCGCGGGCAGGGCGGCAACGACGTGCTCTACGGCATGGGCGGCGACGACGTCCTCGACGGCGGCGACCTGTCGGACATCCTCTATGGCGGCGACGGGGCGGACGATCTGGTCGGCGGCGGCGGCGGCGACGTCATGTACGGCGACGCCGGCGACGACCAGATCTATGGCGGCGAGGCCGGCGACAAGCTGTTCGGCGGCCTGGGCGCCGACCTGCTTGTCGGCGAGCTGGGTAACGACCGCTTCGACGGCGGCGATGGCATCGACAGCCTGAATGGCGGCCAGGGCAACGACTACCTGGACGGCGGCGCGGGCGCCGACGTGATGCGCGGCGGAACCGAGAACGACATCTATCTCGTCGATGACCTGGACGACCAGACTCTCGAGGCGCTGGACGAAGGCTACGACATC